>CAXFLH010000080.1:0-7394 GCA_964003875.1 uncultured Flavobacteriales bacterium
TAAATACAGAAGATGAAGCAATCATTGAACGCCCTCAGGAGGACGATTCGTCACATACGAATTCAAAAGCACTCCCAAGCGCTCTATCCATTGCTCTATACCAATGATTGGAGCAATGATTTTGAGCAACCGCGCTGGTGGTCGGACTTCGTGAACAAGGCAACGGACGGCAAATATGCAAGCGAAATCAAATTGGAATGGACTTCTGTATTTGGACCTCGTTGGATTCATCATGTTCCAAGAAACCGACCTGTCGTGTTTTTCTCTCCTGAAGACACTGAATACCGTTATCGGCAATACGACGATTATCTGGCTGGTTATGCTGATTTAGCTCTAGGTTTTAAATACCGGACCAATCACCAAAATTACCTTCACAAACATCAGGTTTTCTTATCATCGTATGGTCTTTTGTGGCATTAACTATACCGTCTACATCCCAAGCAGTTATATTATTTGTGCTATCTAAGACACCAATTATATCTACTATAGTCTCAAGTTTTGTATGGTACAATCCTATCACATCATTTCCATTACTCAAAATATTTGTTGTTTGATTTGCAGCATCTAAAAGAATACTATCTGCATTATTATGTACTAATAAGTAGGTTTCATTTGGTAATAAAACAAATCCACTATCAAATGGGATAGAAAATTCCCATTGCAAACTATCACATCCATTCCAACAGAAATTATACCTGTATTCATCTAAAGAAATATTCATTGATGTTGGGTTATAAATTTCTATCCACTTATTCCATCCGCTACCCTCTCCATATTCTGAAAACAAAAGAGTGCCTTGTCCTAACCCAATCACAGGAATACATAGTATTATGATTAGTAGTTTTTTCATTGTTAATATTTTGTTGTAGTTATTGTATTATTAGTGTAAACATTCACCTTCAACCCAAAATGAAACACCACTTTTTTCAGCATAACATTCATTATCATAGGTTACATTATTACAACCGCAAACAGGTTCATAAATCTCAAGACATATTGTATCAGTTTGTGGGGGAATAACAAAACAATCTATAATCTCTGGACCATCAACACAACTAAACATCAATACTGAAAGAATGATAAGTAGTAGGTTTATAAATGTATTATTTCCTTTAGAGAAGGGCATTTATTTTCTTAATTTTTTAATTTTTTTCTTAATCTTATAACATAGTAGAGTAAGAAAATAGTTAAGAGTGGGTGTATAATGACGAATATCCAGATATTAGCTTCTTTATATGTTAAGCCAGTTACATCTGAAATCCAATAAAGAATTGCAACACATATATCAAAAAGGTCACTCATTTTTTGAAACTTAAGTTGATTTAATTACGTAAAAGTAAAACAAATCAATTGCAATCTGAAATGAATAGTATTAGTAAAAGACGGCCTATTGGTTTCAAAATGTCTTGGCAACAATAAATAGATTTGGGTGTAATAAAAAACCCCCACTAAAAAGTGAGGGTTAATTTATCAAACAAAAAATTACTGAATTACATATCTAGCTCCGTATCCTTCAACTTTAACAGTTGTTTTTGTTGAAAACAATGATTTAGAAACCTCAACTTCAAATTTTGGGTTAATAATAATATCATTATCAGTTCCATCTAGAGCTTTAAAAATTGCAGCTTTTTTAGTTTTATTACCAACTGACCCTCTTGGTAAATCAGCAAACTTATTGTCTCCTGATTTAAAAATTCCTAAAGTCACTTTAGAAACAGATGTTCCTGATAAAACTTTAGATTTATCAACAACAACTTTTGTTTTAACATCGTTTGTTAGTTCAACATTTGGTAATGGTGCACTAGCAGTAAACATTGTTTTTTTCAATGTGCTACAAGAGCTTAAAAAAATAGATAAAATTGTGATTAAAAAAATATTACGATTCTTCATAAATAAAAAATTTTAGTTAATAGCCACTAAATATATATATTAATATTTAATTAGAAAATAGTACGATTAAAGCATATATAAAAATATCTTAGGAACGTCACTAAGTTTATTGGTATTAATAAGCAACAGTTTTCATATTAGAGATAGGCTGATGCTCTATTTTTTACTATTTTACTAGAAAGTAATTGTCAAAATATTAATAAATAACTCTTTTCTAGTGTAAAAAGATAGTTTTATGAACAGAAAGTGAAATTGTTGTTGCTGAAATTATGTACAAAGCACTAGGTAAATAGCTAAGATTAATTCTATGTTTGTAAGAATTTGTATGAAGTTGTAAATCTTTAAAAACAATTTGACCAACACTATTAGTGATTTTAATTTCTACATCTTCAATCGTTGGTAGGCCAAGGCTTACATTAAAGACCTTTTGAGATGGATTGGGGTAAACGTTGAATATATAATTTTGATTCGCTATTCGATTTGATCCAAGTGTGTAATATTCGTAAGCTGTAAATGGTGTAGCCCAAGACGTACCATTACTACCACATGCTCCTCTTATTCTCCATGAATAATTACCTGCAGTTAGACCGAATTTGGTTTTTGAATTTGAGTAAGCCGATATATCATTCCATGCCCATGTTTGTCCTGTTGTTATGTTATTTAGCTCCAAAAAATAATGGTCTGGATAGCCATTATTAGGGGTATCCCATAACATTGTAATAGTTGTATTAGCTGCATTGGATATGGTTGACAAATTAAAAGGTGTTTTATCGCATTCTTCTTGAGTGCTAAAGGTGCTGAAATCTCCCCATCCACTATGGTATTGAGGGTCTGAATTTCCAAGTTCATCAAAATTGCCAGTACACCACGCTTTGGTATGCCATTCGTAATTGGTATTAGCCTCAAAATTTCCTTTTAGCACGTTGATACTATTACTACCATTAACATACCTATAATCTGTTGTTCCTACTTCTCGAATTTTGCCTTTGGATTGCCATATATCAAAATCACCATTTGGAGAATCTGCTGTTAATGTCACCCAATTGGCTTCCGTAACCACAGATAAGTTTTCAAGGTTGGGGCAGTTAGGTAGTGTAATGAAATTGGCTGTCTGTGACCAAGGGGATTGGCAGACTACATTACCTTCATCATCAATCACTCTAGCTCTAATAGACCAGTCGTAAGTTGTATTGGCTTGCATGAAGTAGCGAGTCCTAGAAGTTCCAGCATATGGATTTATATTTTGTGTTCCCGCAGTCATAACCGTCCAAGAGCTACTACCAGTGGGTCTGTAACGAATCATATAATAGGAGGGAAGTTCTTGAGGTTGAATCCAATTGAATTGCACTCTGTTGTGAATGATATTATCAACATATAATCCACTAGGGATATAATCACAAGGGTTATTTACGAAAATGCAACTACCATCATCTAAAGTTGCATTAGGATTATAATTAGATGCTAAAGAATTCGTACAGCCACTAATGTATTCACAGCTACCATCATTAAAATAAGCATTAGGATTGTAGTTGGTAGCAATTTCATCAGTACAACCCAAATAACAACAAATACAAGAGCCGTCATCGACTGTTGCTTCGTCATTGTAATTAATGGAATTAGGCTCTGTACAGCCTTGAATGATAATTTCACAAGGGTAGTAATGTTGTCCTAAATCACTCCAATCGTTATTTGGTAATACTTGCCATTCAGAATTTTCGGTAGTACTTCCTGAAGATGCCGTCCAATCTTCGTTTCCTTGATTAACAGAACACTTTCTAACTAAAGTGTGGTCTTTTGTGGCATTAGAAACTCCTGCTACTGACCAGCCATTTCCAGGGTCACCATTCCAATCGCCAATTCTATCCACAACGGTATATCCACCAGTTGAGGGGCTTGTGTTAGTTGAGGGCTGATTTCCATATACTAAAGCTATGCCATCATCGCCATTACTGAGGTGTATGGTGGTCATATCGGCTAGACTTAATATAGAAGCATCTGCTGAGGGATGAGCCACAATAAAAACACCATTGGCAGGAACAGATGAGCCACTATCAAAATAGTGCCAAGAATCATACACTCCTACTTGTGCGGGAGCATTTACCACTAGTGCCATAGCGTAATTTTCTAGACTAACTGCCGATGTGGTAGGATTATAGATTTCAAGGTATTTGTTATTAGAAGAACCTTCGGCATATTCAGAGAAAAACAGCACCATATTATCATTGCCAGTATCGTATGTGCAAGAACCATCATCGGTAATTGCATCAGGATTATAATTGAGTGCTAAAGGGTCGGTACAACCGTTGGTGTAAACCAAACTTATGCCTACTGGCATATGGTCGGTAATAAATGCATCGTAGGAACTAAAACCACCGATAATATAATTATCTACTAGTATGGTAGTAACATCACTTTCTTCAGAGTTAAACTCATCAAAAAGCTCATTGGTAATGAGTATATGGTCAATATGACTTGGCCAATTTGGAAAAGAAAAATTCTGAGGATTTCCAGTAGCAATGCTCATATCAGCAAACAGATAATTATCGCTATCGTCAATGAAATTTTGAAATACATTATCGTCAGTGTTATCGTCCAATTCATCGTTGTAATCACCAATAACCAATACATTTTCACTAGACAAGTTATCATCTATATATGATTTAATATGGTTTAGGGCGACTAACCTTCTGTTTTCCTCATCTGATGAATCAGAGGTGATAAGGTTACCGTCACCACAGCATTTAAGGTGTACATTAATGATATAATACTCAATGTTGTTTTTTTCTACATGTATCAAATAAGGAGGTCTTCCAGCAAAAGCATAATTATAATTACTAGAAGATAGTATAGCATACTCATCAATAACGCTAACATCATTTTTGACTGCATAAGCCATATTTATACCTCCGTAGTTAGCATCAAGGACATAGCCGGAATAGCCCGATGTAGATGCCATCATAGTGTTGAAAGCCGATATATCGTTTATTTCTTGAAAACCGATGATTTCTGATTCTAGTTCAACGATAATGTCAGAAACATAATTCTCTGTCGTACCATCTACTTTAGGAAAGCTTTCCAAATTCCACGTAATGACATCGAAAGTATTGTCATTTCCAAAGCCTAAGTTACTCAATGATTGAGCATAGATAGATGTGGAAAATAAAAGGAGTACAACTATTAATAGAAATCTATTGAAATGAACCATAAAGGATAAAGATTATTGAAAGGCTAATTTAATAAGAATAATCGTAGTTATTATTATGGCTATAAATTGTAAATTTGCCCTATGAATAAAACCTTAACACTTCTATTTCTTTTTCTTTCATCGTTTACATTTTCTCAAAGTTTATCTGACCTTGTTTTTGGTGGTGAAGGTTCTTTTGAGGTAGTCACGTGGAATCTAGAATTTTTCCCAAAAAACAACCAAACTACTATTGATTCGACTTCGGTAGCTATGGCTGCTATGCAAGCTGATGTTTATGCTTTACAAGAGATTGATGATGTTGATGCTTTTCAAGACTTAGCTAATAGCTTAGAAGATTATACAGGTTACATAATACCAAATAACTACAACAATTTAATTCTAGCCTATTTGGTACACAAAGATGTAGAAGTCATTTCTCATAATTCCATCTTAAATTCCAACCAATATTCCTACAATTTTGCAGGCAGACCACCTTATTTAATAGAGCTTAGTTTTAACGGCATGACCTTTTTTATCATAAACATACACCTCAAATGCTGTGGTGATGGTACTCTAGACGAATCGGACTCAGGCGATGAAGAAACTAGAAGACGAGCAGCCAGTAATGCCATCAAATATTATATAGATAACAACCTCTCAGATAAAAATGTTCTTTTAGTGGGAGATTATAACGATTTGATAGAAGATAACATCAGTAACAACGTCTTCCAATCGTTTATAGACGATAGCGATAATTATCTGTTTGCTGATACGCCAATTTTAGATTTCCCTACTTCTCAATGGTCCTTTCCTTCTTGGCCATCACACCTAGACCATATACTTATTACTAATGAGCTTTTTGATGAGTTTAATAACGCCTATAACTATGTGACAACCATGAATATGGCTCAATACTTTAGTAATGGTTTTATAGGTTACGACAACTGTATTTCTGATCATTTGCCAGTAGGCATACGACTATGGCCATACACCTCTAATATTGATGATAAAGAGGTCAAGCCCAACCAACTTATAGATATAAGAAACATTGAGGGAAAGACTATAGAACCTACATCTAATCAGCTACAATTTCTGATTTATGAAAACGGTTCAGTTGAAAAAAACATCACTTTAGACTAAATATGAATTTAAAAGGTAAACACATACTACTGACTGGCGGCAGTCTAGGAATAGGCAAAGAAACAGCCAAAATTTTAGTAGAAAAAGGAGCGAAAGTTTTGATTACTGGACGGTCTGCTCAAAGATTAGAAGAAGCCGCTAAATATACAGGTGCTCAAACCCTAGTTTTTGACCTTTCAGATCAAGAAAATATTTCTGATAATGCTCAACAATGTATAGAAGCTTTAGACGGAAAAGTAGATGCTTTGATTAATAATGCTGGTATAGGTACTTTTCAGAAAATTGAAGACGTTACTTTTTCTGATTTTGAACAAATTTTCAATACCAATGTTTTTGGATTAGCTCTATTATCCAAATTCATCATTTCGATTATGAAAGAACAAAAGAGTGGTACTATTATCAATATCGGTTCTTCGGCTAGCGTAAAAGGTTTTGCTGGAGGAAGTGTCTATGCCGCTTCTAAATTTGCTGTCAGAGCCTTAACACAATGTTGGCAAGCAGAATTGCGTCCATTTAACATACGTGTTTGTCAGTTGAACCCTAGCGAAGTAACTACGGCTTTTTATAACCAAGAACGTCAAGAAAGGGCAGAAGTGCACAACAAACTATCTCCTAAAGAAATAGCACATTCTATTTTGTCTATTTTGGAGATGGAAGATAAAGGATTTATTACGGAGCTTAACGTGTGGGCAACTAATCCGTTTTAGAATTTACTTCTCTTTATCAAAAAAAGCGTCTAGTGTGGTTTTTAGCCCTTTGTAGGCAAAGAAAAATAAGCATAAGATAAAGAATATACCAAGCCCCTTTAGAAATAGACTGTCTTTGCTATCGGCTATATATAAGGTCATAGCAGCAGTGAAGATGAAGAATATGGACATGGATATCCATATCATACCATTGGCTAATTTTTGTTTATCCATTGTTTTGGTGTTTTTCAATGGCAGCA
This sequence comes from uncultured Flavobacteriales bacterium, assembly GCA_964003875.1. Classification (GTDB taxonomy): domain Bacteria; phylum Bacteroidota; class Bacteroidia; order Flavobacteriales; family UBA7312; genus UBA8444. The sequence goes on from CAXFLH010000080.1 coordinate 7,161, forward strand.
CGTACACTACCACATTTGTTTAATAATTCTTTGGCTAGCTCGTAATCTAAACCTGTTTGTTGAGCAACCATTAGTGTTCCTCTGTCCACTAATTTGTTATTGCTCAACTGCATATCCACCATTTTATTTCCTTTGACACGCCCTAGCTTAATCATCACAGAGGTGGAAATCATATTCAGAACTAATTTTTGAGCCGTACCTGCTTTCATTCGTGTTGAGCCGGTTACAAATTCT
>CAXFLH010000081.1:0-7191 GCA_964003875.1 uncultured Flavobacteriales bacterium
GTCGACTACCACTACAGGCAAATAATTCTTCACCAACTACTTCCAGTCCGTGAGGACCAGAGCCAACACCTGAAGCGAAAACATCTAATTCATCGTTAATGGCATCGTAAGAAAGTATTTGACCTTGACTAGAGTTAGATACTAAATAGCGCTGTCCATAACTATCATAATCGACACTTTCAGGGTCATTGTAGGATTGAGCGAAAAGACTTGTAAAGCCTAACAATAAAGCGAAAGTGAATAGTTGTTTCATCTTTATTTTACGATTAATTTAGTATTATTACCATTGCTAGCTCTAAGTAAGTAAATTCCACTTTCTAACAAATCTTGTATCAAAAGACTTCTTTCCTGTATTTGATTAGAGTAAACGATTCGTCCTTGTAAGTCAGAAATATTCAAGTGGAAAGGCTTATCGTAATTTTGGAAGTATAGCATACCATCTTTAGCAATGGGGTTAGGGTAGAAGTTTATACTTTCTTTCTCATTTTCTGCAATGCTACTCACATTATCCCAACAGGCGGCCTCACAATCTTCTAGAGTGGTGTATTCGCCACTTGCGTCCATTATTTCCTCACAGCCATCAGTTGAGCAATTATATGAACTCTCAGCTACATAGTCGGCATTGTAAAGTTCAATAATTTCATTAGGACCTTGACTTGGCCAGTTGAAACCATTTGTAGCAAGATAAATTTTACCGTCAGGGCTTACGCAAATATCTCTTAATCGTCCCCATTCATTATTGAAAAAGTCAGTCTCACCGATGATGTCGTCACCAGAAGAGTTAAATTCAAAACGAACTAATTTCTTACCTTTCAATACAGTCATTAGTAATGTATTCTCAAACTCAGGAATAGAAGGGTGGTCGTACCATATAATATCTGAAGGCGCTATGGTAGAAGTACCACTACTCCACAAAGGCTCTATGACATTATATTCTAGGCAGTAATCACTTTCAGTAAAATTACTTGATAAATCTTCAGCGTAGTTATAATCTACTGAAATGTTGTCACAAAAGCCTTGAACGTTAGGCCAGCCAAAGTTTCCATTAGCTTCTAAAATGTTTAATTCATCATCATTACTAGGACCGTGTTCAGAGCTGTAAATAATATCGTTTGGTCCTAGGGCTAAACCCTGTGCATTTCTGTGACCAATAGACCACACATAGCTGTATGGACTTGGATTATCGGCTTTAGGCTGTCCGAAGTTGCCACCATTAGCATCGATATCTATACGGAGAGTTTTACCCGTTAGAGCTGTTTCATCTTGAGAAGCCATCCAATCTTGTGCATCACCAGTAGTAACTAATAAAGTGGTGTTGTCTATAGCTAGAAGTCGGCAACCAATATGTGTACTGTTACCATCTATACCATCTACCATTATTGTTTCATTGACAAGAGCGTCATTATCAAAGTCATATTCATAATACACAATTTTTTCACTAGCGCCACCATTAGAATAATAGGTGTAAGCCATAAATACATAGGGAGCGCCATTGTTGAAGTCAGGATGTATTTCCATACCTAATAGCCCCGATTCGTATTGGTCGTACAACTGAGGGGCTAGGTTTAATAGAATGTATTGTTCTCCAGTTTCTACATTCACTCGACTAACGATTCCTGAACGTTCGGTAACCCAAATATGGTTATCTGGCCCCCATTTTATTTCCCATGGGACATCTAGTCCTCCTATAACTTCTCTTTCAGTAAGAGTGGTGTTACCAACTTGAATTTGTGCAAAAGTGTAGCTTACTAGTATAGTAGCAAAAAATAGAATTAGGTGCTTTTTCATAATGATGATTTGTTTTTGTAAAAGTTAAATTGTTACAAATATCGTTAAAAAATAGCTTAATAATCTATTCCAAGTTAAATTTAAATTAATGTTTCATAAAATAAAAGTTTGATAAAAAAGTTTAAATTTGAACACGAACTAATTTTACAATTTATGAAACTGAGTAATTATATTTTATTATTGATTGCAGTAGCAACGATATACTCTTGTAAATCTAATCAAGGATTGAGCGTAGAAGATCAAGGAGAAGTATTGATAGAGCAGTATTGTTCTGGAGACAAGTATTTTTCTGATAAAAATACCTTTAGAGGCAATGCCTTAGGTGAAAGTCTAGACCAGATGACTGCAAAGAAGAAAGCACGTTCTAATGCTCAAGCAGAATTAGCTAAAACTATCAGTTCAACGATGAAGATAGTTGGAGATAATTATGTGAACTCTACTGAGTTTAACAATAAGGAAGAGGTAACGGAAACTTTTAACGAAATGAGTAGAACCGTTGTTGACGAAACCTTAAACGGTGTTGTTACAATCTGTGAGAAGATGACTAAGACTTCTGATGGCAAGTACAAGTGCTATATGGCATTGGAGTTAGCTGCTGAAAAATTAGCATCAAAGTATCACGAAAGACTTTCTAAAGATGAAAAGATAAAGGCAGATTATAACTATGAGAAGTTTAAAGAAACCTTTGAAAAAGAAATGGAAAAGTTATCAAATTGATAATAAGAAATAGCCACAATTTTAAAATATAAAATTCGCCTTCGGGCGAGTTTTTTTTAGTCTTTGACAAAGCTATTGACGAAATCGGGAATAACAGTCTTTTTAATTTCCTTGACAGCTTGTTGATAGGATTCGTTATCTGCTTGTTCAAAATCCAACTGTATCCCTTTAATTTTATTAATGGTCTTGCTGAATATGACTCTGTCTTCTAAGTCTTTAGCTTGTACACTCATATCCAAAAATGTCGTAAACATTTTTTGTCCTTTCTTTTCTATACCTTTTCTAGTATCGGCTTTTACAGTAAGAAATATTTGAGCGTCGTTTTTATTGCCTACAGGAGTGAAGCTCATCTCACTAAGTGCAGATTCTACAGCAAAGCGTAAGTCTGAACCGTTTTCATCTTTACCAAAATGTTTTTCTTCAGTTTGCACATATATTGTTGGTGTATAGACATATATTGGAACATTGATTTGGTGGGTTTTAATGCCTTTAAACAATTTCTTTATGAAGTCGCTATTGCTACCTTCGTCTAGCCACGCCTGAAAATCTATACCGACTTCTATTTTTTGTACGGTCTCAACACTTTTTATTTTGGGTACAGAAGTAATAAAAACACCATTGGTATCGGTACTTTGGCTGAGGTCTTTTAACTCAAGAAACACAGATGAAGTGATGAGCGGTATGTCAGCTAGTCGATTGCCTTCGTGTTGCACGGTCAATTTAATTCTATCTACAGAGTTGCCAATCATAGCTTTTATCTTTTTGCTTTGGCAATAGATTTGGTAGTCGTCTATGTAAGAGCGAAAACGAGCAATGATTTCACTACCTAAAAAAACGGTTTCTCTGTCAAATTCAGTTTTTAGAGGCTCACTAAGGTAAGGTTCTAAAACATCTAGGGCTTTGACGTAGTAGATGTATTTTTCCTTGAGTGGCGTGTAATACATGATGGCTTTGTTCAAAAAGTATTTAGATTCTTCTATCGCTTCTTGTATTCTAGCCGTTCTAGTTTCTTGATACAGTTGTTTGCTGAGTCGGTAATACACCCAATATTCATTTTGTTGTGTGAACGTACCTGCCAATTCGTAGCCCTCAAGAATTTCGTTAGCTTTTACTTCGATGTTAGATTTATAATCTTCTTCGTAGCCATATTCTCTATCCATTTGTAAAAATACCGATTGAGAAGAAATGCTGACTTTGATTTGAGAGCTGAGGTTTTGCAGTGCATTTTGTTGGGCTACTTGAATATAGTCTTGGGGGTGAGTACTTCTATCGGCTATGCCTATTCCAATATAATGGCTATCAGAAACGGGATATTCTTTTACCCAAGTAGGAATACCATCATCAAGCTCTGCAGTCTGTTTTGAGGATTGGCAAGAAATGATAAAAAGGCTAAGAAGGAGTAGGGTTAGTTTATTCATTTTCTGGATTATAATTGTTAACCATTTGACTCACTTCTGTTGCAATTTCTTGATAGATATCATTAGCTAAAGCGTTCACTGATAGGAGATTTTTCTTGTTTTTAAACAAGTTTCTTAAGGCTCTCTTTTGGGAGTATGAGGTTTCTACAACATCGTTAGGGCTTTGTTTACTTTGCCATCTCCAATTACCGGGAACAATATTCCTGTAGTTAGTGTTGGCTTCAGCAAAATGGACTTCATCACGACGGTTTAAATTAATGAGTTTTGTCAAAAGTATCTCGCCACTTTCTGTAGAGATAAGCTGAAACTGAAAACCTACTTGTACGCTAGTACTTCCTCTGTACTCTTGGTATTTTATTTTGTCATATACCGTTTCGTAAAAATACTTTTCTGTTTCTTCGTCATACTTACGAACTTTCCTTTCTGCCCAAGCCTTTTTTTCAGTTCTAACGATTGGGTTTTTTTGTTTAGAAAAACTGACTAGCTTACCAGAAATTATAGCTTTAGCACCGATTAGCTCACCCGCTTGGGCGTAAGTATTTTCTGCTACTTTACCGCTAAGTCCCATAATTTGTTCGTCTATAAAACTTTGGGTGTAGGTTCTGTCAACAAGTTTGATGAAAGGGTTATTCAGTTTCATCATTTTATCACTCACTTGTGCCGATATGGCCGATTCGCCACCACTTTGTCGTGTGGCATTTTCAAATTCTACAATAGCAATAGTAAATAGTCCAGCCTCCAGAGCCAGTGCTTTTCTTTGTTTAGTTTCTTGGTAAGAGTCAGGTATTTTGTCGTACTCGTAGTAGGCAGAGCGGAACTTTTCTAACTCTAGAAATTCATTAGCTTTTCTGTAGATAGGCTCAAAAGTAGCTACATTTTTAAGGTCATTTACATCTTTGAAGTTAGGTTTGAGTAGGGCTACTTCTTTTAGCAGTTTTTCAGACTCAGAAAAATTTTCTTGTTCTAATAAGTCCATAGCTTCAACATAAATGGTGCTGACGTAATCATCTACCAAGCTATTGTAATCGGTGGTATATGTGCTAGGGATATCTATAGTGATGTTATACTTTTTTATTTTTTCTTTTGTGTCATTAGCATTTCTGTAATGATAGATAGCAGCTCTTTTATCGCCAAAGTTTTTAGACTTGAAAAAATCATCTAAATAAGCGTTTACTTGCTTTTGTCCTGAAGATCGAAGCCCTTCTTTAGCCCCAATAAAATCTCCTTTTTTATCTAAGGCTTTCATATACTGTATGCTAGCATCTTGATACAGATTCTTTTCGGCGAATTTATCGCCCTTTTTGGTCAATGATTTTGGGGTGTCACAACTAATCAAGGTTGAGATTAGAATTGAGCATAAAATGAGTTTGAAATACAAAGTGTTCATCTCACAAAAATAGTTTTTTTTGGAAATCATTTGATTATTGTTTTATTACGTGTAATAAATTAAAAAATGATATAAAAAAAGTACTTTTTATTATTCCTATTAGCCCCCCTTTCTTTATTTTATCAATCATAATACGACTTGTTTTTAGGAAATTCTTATGCTATTTTATATAATTTACCTGTTATGGTATCTTTTATTGCTAATTTAGTTGCATAAGAATAAGCACGAATCTTTAAACTTTTTAAAAATGACAAATAAAACAGCAGAAGCCATTAAGGTAAAATTATTAGAAGGCAAAAGATACAGTTTTTGTAGTTGTGGGTTGAGTAAAAACTTACCCTATTGTGACAATGCCCATCGAGAGTACAATAAAAAGCAAGGTACTCAATACAAATCCCTTAAAATATTCGCTAAAGAAGATACGGAAGTATTGGTTTATTCAGCCACTTGGAAGCGTTGATAAATTGTAGAAAACTTTAGTATTAAATCACTTTGGAGTCAAACACTATTTTTAATTTTAGAAAAAAAATAAAATGAAGAAATATTTTATGTCTGTAGTTTTTACTACTATGGGCTTTTTTTGGACGTACGGACAGCAAGAAGCAGATAGTACGCTTACAAGCGAAGAAATCCAATTTAGAGATTCTATAGCGGCTATCAATATCAATAACGCTTTAATTCAAGAGATACAAGAATCATATAATGCTGGTACAGAGGCTTTTGCCTTATCTAACTTTAAAGAAGCTATTACGTATTTTGAATCTGTTATTGTTTTGGATTCTGCTAATGCGGACGCTTACTTTAATAAAGGTTTGTCTCACAAAGAGTTAAAGAATTATGAAATAGCTATTTCTGATTTTGAAAGTAGCTTTAGCATAGACGACAGTTATTTCGATGCCATTTTTAATATTGCCAAGTGTTACGAATTGTTGAATAATAATGAAATAGCCCTAAGCACTTATGATCGTTTATTATCCCTAGAGCCTAATCGTGCTGAGGCGGCATACAATCAAGGTGTATTATACTATTTACAAAAGGATTACGATAATGCTATCAAGGCCTATTCCAAGGCTTTAGAGATAGACCCATCTTATGCCTATGCACTAAACGATAGGGGTAGTTGTTATCGAGCATTGGAAGACTATGATAAGGCTATAGCCGACTATTTAGAAGCTAGTAAGAATTATCCTCAAGCCTTTATTTTTAACAATTTAGCTAGTGCTTATCGTAAGGCAGGGGATAAAGACCAAGCCATTGATTTTTATACCAAAGCCATTCAATCCGATGCCAATTATGAAATGGCATACAACAACAGAGGAACGGTCTATTTTGAATCTGAAAACTACGATAAGGCACTCAAAGACTTTAAGAAAGCAATAGAGATAAATTCCGATTATGCTATGGCACTATGCAATAGAGCTGCCATCTACCATATACAAGAGCATTATACCGGTGCTTTAGCAGATTTAGAACGAGCCGTTAAGCTACAACCCAATAATGCTACAGCACTGCTCAACAGAGGCATTACTAGAGAAATGCTAAGAGATGTTGACGGCGCCTGTCAAGACTGGCAAAAAGCCTATCAATTGGGTATAGAAAAGGCCAATGAATATTACATTAACAATTGCGAATAAATAGAGATATGAAACAGTTTTTTACACTAGTATTGTCGTTGATGACTTGTAGCTTATTCGCTCAAGATGTAGCTTTCAAGAAAGGTAATTTTAAAGACGATAAAGCAGGTTTTGAAAAAGCCAAAGCCAATTTAGAGTCGGGTGACGAATGGTTGGAGAAAGGAAAGGCTAAAGTTTTAGCTATGGTGTACGCCGCTGATGAGTACTCCAAAGCCTTAGAATTTTATTTACCAGCTCAGGAGTTTAA
>CAXFLH010000082.1:0-7159 GCA_964003875.1 uncultured Flavobacteriales bacterium
TTTTTCTCTTGGTTCTATTTCGCCAAAGTTATCGTAAATAGGGTGGGGCGTAAGGACTTTAGGACTGCTTTTGTCAAATACGTTTAGGTCATCCAAAACTTTTTGGGTCATGGCTAAAAAACCGTCTATTTTTTTTATAAAATAACGGGTAAGCATTTTATCTCCTATTCGTAATTCATGAGGAATTATGTTATGAGCAATACATAATAATTGTGTTTTTTCTGATTTTAGTATTCTTGATAGTGTGCCCAATGATGCCCCCATAAACGGCAACCAAAAGGGGATAATTACCACATCGTAATTTTCTTTCCTAAGGGATAGTCCTGTTGTAATCCAATTGATAGGATTTACAGAGTTTATTCGTCTTTCTATATTAATGTTTTGAGGTTTTTTATCGTATGAAAACTGTGTTTTACCAGGAAAAAGGAAATTAGGGTATTGTAGTTTGAAAGTATGTATGCTTAGCTCATGTCCTTCAGCAATAAGCTCTTTGGCTAAGCGTTCGTTGAAAGCTGCAATTCCGCCTCTATAAGGGAATGCTGTACCAAGGATTGCAATCTTCATATTAGCTTTTTATTTTTTTTATTTTAAAACCTAAATATCCATATAATATTGTCATCAATGGACTAATTATATTAAAAAAACAGAATGGTAAATAGGTCATTGTAGCTACTCCTAAAACTGCAGATTGTGTTGCTCCACAGGTGTTCCAAGGGACTAGCACAGAAGTTACAGTTCCACTGTCTTCTAAAGTACGACTTAGGTTTTCAGGTGCTAGACCTTTATCTTTGAATGTATCGGCATACATTCTGCCGGGTACTACAATACTTAAATATTGATCGCTTGCTGTGACATTAAAAAATAAACAAGTACAAGCAGTAGTTGCAATGACTGAGCCCGTACTTTCAGCATATTGTATGATGGATTGGCTAATCTTTTTCAGAGCACCACTTGCTTCCATCACACCACCAAAGCACATAGCACAAATTATTAGCCATATTGTATTCAACATTCCGTACATGCCACCTGAAGAAAGTAAATCGTTTATCATCTCGTTAGAGGTGTTAATGCTTGTTTCAGAGCCCATGGCATTGATAATGGACACATAACTGGCTTGAAAGAAATTAGAATCTATGCCTGAAAGTTCTATAATTAGATGAGGTTGAAAAATAATGGCAAAAATCCCGCCTAATAATGTACCTGCGAATAATGCTGGTAGTGCGGGTACTTTTTTCATAATTAGTAAAAGTACGATTACAGGAACTAAAAACAACCACGGACTTATGTTGAAACTACTTTCTATAGCCATTAACAAGTTTGTAATATCATCAGAATTTTGTGTGTTATCCATTGAAAGTCCTATGAATAAAAAAATGAGAATTGATATGACAAAGCTCGGAATAGTTGTATACATCATGTATCTGATATGGGTAAATAAGTCTGTTCCTGCCATTGCAGGAGCGAGATTTGTTGTATCAGATAAGGGTGACATTTTATCGCCAAAATATGCTCCTGATATTATAGCTCCTGCTGTAAGACCGTTTGAAATATCCAAAGCATTACCTATTCCCAATAGAGCAATTCCTACAGTAGCGATAGTTGACCAAGAACTACCTGAGGCTAATGAAACTATAGCACATATGATGGCTGCAGCTACGAGAAAAATTTTGGGATTTAGTATTTGTAATCCATAATAAATCATTGTTGGAACAATACCGCTAATTAACCAAGTTCCTGCTAGTGAACCTATGAGTAAAAGTATGATGATTGCTGGTGTAGTTGAAGCTATACTGTTACTAACCCCTTTTAGAATGCTTTTCCAAGAGGTGCCACTTTTTAAACCCATTATGGTAGCAAAAGCGGCAGATAGCAAAAGTGCTAATTGATTTGCACCACCTAAACTGTCATCGCCATATAGATAGACATTAAAAGAAAGTAAGGCTATTAAAAAAATAATAGGAAGCAGTGCACCAAAAAAAGATTGATTCATAAGGGGAAATTATTTCTGTAAATATAATAATCCTATTATATGAAACAACTATTGTCTCTAGTCTTATTTTAAGATATTGGTCTTAATTAAACACTTTTTCATCTTCTGGAAGGTGCGCTCAATATCATTATCTAAGCCAATAGACATACGAATCATTCCTTCTGATATACCCATTTCGTCTTGTTCTTCTTGTGGTATTTCTGAAGATGTGCTAGCGCCAGGTGCAGAGAATAGGGTTTTGTAGAAGCCTAAACTTACTGCCAAATAACCTATGTTATTATTTTGCATTTCCTCCATAACTTGATAAGCATTTTTCATGCTACTAACGTCTAATACTAGCATACCACCAAAACCAAATTCGGCATTCATACTTTTTTTCATTAACTCATGTTGAGGATGACTTTCAAGACCGGGATAGTGAACTTTTAAACCTAGCTCTTTAAATTTATTAGCAAGTAATAGTGCGTTTCTACTGTGTTGTTTTATCCTTATTGGTAGTGTTCGCAAGTTTTTGAGGATACCATTAGCTCGTATAGCATCCATAGTAGGACCAAAAAGCATTGCTGCGCCTTCATTGACGTCTATGAGGTCTCCTACAAACTCTTTAGTAGAACAAATAACCCCTCCAACAGTATCACTAGCTCCATTAATGAATTTTGTTAGTGAGTGAATTACAATATCAGCTCCTAACTCAGCAGGAGAAAAAATGAGGGGAGTAAAGGTATTATCTACTACTAGCTTTAAATTGTTTTCATGAGCTATTTCAGCTAATTTTTTAATGTCAGAAATTTCTAACAAAGGGTTGCTCATTGTTTCGCAATATAAAATTTTAGTATCGTCACAAATAGCAGATTTAACAGCGTCTAGATTAGTGGTATCGACAAAAGATGTACTAATATTTAGTCTTGGCAAAAAGTTCTTCATAAAAGCATAAGTTCCACCATATATAGTTCGACTACTTACAATATGATCACCACTTTTACACAGTTGCATAATGGTACTGCTAATTGAACCCATTCCTGATGCTGATACATGTGCTGCATCTGTATTTTCCATATTAGCAATGGCTTCAGCAAGATATCCTGTGCTAGGGTTCATGTGTCTTGAATACAAATAACAGCCTTCACGTTCTCCTCCGAAAACCATTTCCATAGTTTTTCCTGCCAAATATGTAAAAGTAGAAGAGTCGGCAATAGAAGGATTAACTCCTCCATATTCACCAAAGTATTGAATGTCTTGAATACTGTCTGCTGGTTTGTGCTTTTTCATGTGATGTGTGTTGTGTTAGTTACTTTTTTTCCACCATGGTTTGTTCTCTGGGCTTTGATCCTCAGCATAATAACCATAACCGTAGGTATTTCCATATCCATAACCGTACCCGTAAGATGATTTGTCGTTGGAGATATCATTTATTATGATATTCATATTGACTAAATTATTCTTAGTGACTGTTTCGTTAAAGTTATGTAGCATATCTTTTGTTGTGAAATTCTGTCTTACTACATAAATATTTACATCAGAATGCTTCATCAAAATAAGTCCATCAGTTACTAATCCAATAGGAGGGGTGTCAATGATAATATGTTGGTATGTTTTCTTTAGATCTTCAATTAAGTCTTTCATTTTATCTAAACTTAATAATTCAGACGGATTAGGGGGTATTGGTCCAGATAGAATGATGTCTAGGTTTTCAAATTCTGTTTTTTGAATAATTTCATATTTATTGTTTTGATTACTTAGATAAGAGCTTAATCCTTTGTCATTAGAAAGATTAAAGTCATTAAAAATCTTAGGCTTTCGCATATCAGCACCTATTAGAATTGTTTTTCCACGAGTAATACTAAAAATTGAAGCCAAATTCATAGCAACAAAAGTTTTTCCTTCACCACCAACACTTGAAGTAATGCAAATGACTTTTTCTTTTTTGTCAGACGCTAAATACTGTATATTAGTTCTTATAGATCTAAATGACTCTGCGATACCTGATTTTGGACTATTGATATTAACTAAGTTATAACCACTTTCGTTATGCATAATTTTACCAATTAGTGGTATGGAGGTTATTTGGTCTATATCTTTTTTATCTATGATTTTGTTGTTAAATAAGAAGTATAAACTAATGCTCATAGTTGGTAGAAAAATACCAAGTAAAATAGAAAAAATATAGATGAATGTTGTGTTAGGTTTAATTGGCAAGTTAGATTCTAATCGTGGCATATCAATGACTTTATGGTCAGATATATTACTTGCTTTTGTTATAGATGCTTCAGCTCTTTTCTCTAGTAGATAGTTGTATATGTTTTCGTTGAGGTTAAATTTTCTCTGAATATTTAAAAGTATTCTTTCATTTTGTGGAAGATTACCAATTAAACTTTCAATTTCAACAATTCTAGAGTTTATATCTCTAAGAGTAAGATCTGAACTACTGATGATATTTTCAATATTCTCAATTAACTTTTCCTTAGTGCTTTTGATTTGTTTCTTTATTGATATAACAAGCGGATGCTCTTGTTTAGAATTTACACTAACTAAATCAAGTTGAGAGTATAATTTAGTTAATTCAACAATATGGCTGTTTAGTAGCGGATCATCAATTCCCATAGTTGAAGGGGCAACAATATTATCAACATTGTTATTTTCAATCAAGTACTCTTCTAGTGAGATATAATATTTGTTGTTTAGCTCCAAAATAGCTTTTTCTTGTTCTAGCTTTTCTACTTGATAAAAAGCACCGTATTCTTTTTGCGACAGTTCAATCTTTGGATTTCTTTCTTTAAAAGTTTCAAGGCTGCTTTCAACATCGGATAAAGAGTCTGAAATAGAAGTTAGTTGTTCATTTATAAACTGTATAGTATTGGATGTAATTTGATTTTTCTCATCTAAATCTGTAGCTAAATATAGTTCAGTAAACTTATTGAGGAAGTCATTTATTTTTAAAGGATTTGACCCTTCTAAAGAGATTTTTAAGATAGAGGCATCTTTTTCAATTTCAAAAACTTCTAAGCTTTTAAGATAGTTTTTCGTCAAGTCGTTGTAGCTATTAACTACAAAGAAATAATTTTCCCATCCTTCTTCTTTAAAAAGTGAAAAGTCATTTTTAGAAATGGTAAAACTGAAGAAATCAGTGCTTATTTTTTCATCAAACTTGTGTGAACCTTCGTAATTAAAATCATACTCTTTATTTGAAATATATGTCTCTGTACTTACATCAAATAGTTTAACATTATTGAAATTTGCGGTTAAGATGAACTCATCTTCAGATACTAGCTCAATAAAGAACTTTTGATTTATAGATTGAGGTTGATATTCATCAATACTAATAACAAATGGTGCTTTTTTATAAATATCATCCGATTTAAAACTACCAGAGTGATAGTAGGAGGTTCTAAAATTTAGTTTTTCTAATGTCTTTTTAGTCAATGAAAAAGATTCTAAAATACCTATTTCATTTTTGATATTCTTTTGTCCACCGAATAAATCTAAACCTTCAAAAACATCATCTGAGCCTAGACTAGCGTTACTTTCCTCTTTAATAAGTATTGTGGTTGAAGATTTGTAGATTTTTGTTGAATACCTATTGTATAAAAATCCAATAATAAGAAACATCACAATAGAAAGAAGAATTTGTTTCCAGAAAATAAGGTATCTATCTATGAAAATTTTAAGTTCTATTTTCTCTTCATTATTTGCTTGCGAATGATTCATGAACAACTTTAGTTAGAGTTTAAAATACCAAAAACAATATTTGCAATAAGAGCAATACTAGAGATAGCAGAAATATATATTTGAGCATTTGAGCTTCTCATTCGAACATTTCTTAGAGGTTCGACATAAATGACATCATCAGATTTTAACACAAAATTTCGTGAATATAGCGTCTCTATTTTGGTTAAATCTACATATATAATATTGTTGTCTCTTATTAGTTTGATTTTTTTTCTATTAGCATAATCTGATAAATCTCCAGATAGTCCTAAAGCCTCCAGTATAGTGATGTTATCTTTGTAAACTGTATAAGTTCCAGGACGATTGACTTCTCCTAGTATAGTAATTTCAAAATTGATGTGTTTGACTATTACCGTTGAATTAACTAAAAAATCATCAGCTCTTGATTGAATTTTTTCTTTAGCTTCTTCAACAGTTAAGTTTTTGAGATAAATTTTCCCTAGAATCGGAATTTCAATATTGCCTTGGCTATCCATTGTAAAACCATTAAGAAAAAGGTTTGCTGAGGTAGTTTGGCTATTGTTAGCGTTATTTTCAATATTAAAAATATTAAATGATTCTTCTTGAACTCCTATGATTTTAACATGTAAGATATCTCCTTCTTGAAGTTTATGTTTTGGATAGCTAGCAGTTGTGATTTTTGAATCTTTATCCAAGTCATGGTCAAGTAATACAACTTTGTTCATTGAAGAACATGAAACAAGTAACATCGAAATAATTGATATGTATAAAGGAAATTTCATAATAAATCTTGTAATTTACTTACTACAAAAGTACTAAAGATTTATCAGATAACTATATAATGTTTGTAAAGGAAGTCCCATAACGTTGTAATAGCAGCCATCAATTGACTTAATTCCAATTTTACCAATCCAATCTTGAATGCCATATGCACCTGCTTTATCACTAGGATTGTAGTTACATATATAATAATCAATTTCGCTTTCGGAAAGTGCTTTGAATTGTACTTTCGTTAATTCAGAAAAACTAAATTGATTATTTTCTTGATGAATACAAACTCCAGTGACAACCTCATGTGTTGAACTTGATAAGTTGTTGAGCATTTCTTTTGCTTCTTGCTTGTCTTTGGGCTTATTTAGTACTTTATTGTTATGTATTACTACAGTATCAGCTGTAATTACAATTTCTTCTCCTATTGGATGGAATGTTGAACTTTTCTTATTGGCAAGATATTCAGCAATTAAATGAGGGTTCATCTCTGACGGAAAATCTTCTTCTATTGGTTTTGTTTTAACTTCAAAAATAATACCTAAGTCAGAAAGTAAGTCTTGCCTTCTAGGTGATTGGGAAGCCAATATTATAGTCTTTGTATTAAGGTTATTTAACATAAAGTAGTTTTAAAACAAAAGTGTAAAGACTAACATAGATAAAGTTCCTGTTAGCATTATTAATTTTATAACCTGGCTTAGGTGGTGATATCCT
>CAXFLH010000083.1:0-7024 GCA_964003875.1 uncultured Flavobacteriales bacterium
CAGAGCAAGTACTATCGTACTCATCGCTACCCGCCATAACTTCCATTAATAAAGCAGCGTCTTCAGCATTATGAGTAAAAGGCCCTATTTGGTCAAAAGAAGAAGCGTAGGCAATAAGTCCCCAACGAGACACCCTACCATAAGTAGGTTTGTAGCCCATAACGCCACAAAAAGAAGCGGGCTGACGTATAGAACCACCCGTGTCGCTACCTAATGACACCAAACAAAGGTCAGCCGCCACAGCGGCTGCCGAACCACCAGAAGAACCGCCAGGAACGTGCTTAGTGTTAATGGGGTTTAATACTGAACCATAAGCTGAATTTTCGTTGGTGCTACCCATAGCAAATTCATCGCAATTTAAACGGCCTATAATGATAGCATCTTCGGCAAGTAAACGCTCAACTACCGTAGCGCTAAACATGCTTTCAAAACCATCTAAAATTTTTGAGGCGGCAGAAAGTCGATGCCCTTTGTAACAAATGTTGTCTTTTATACCTATTACCATACCCGCCAAACGCCCCGCTGTACCTGCTTTGATCTTATCGTCAACAATTTGGGCCGAGGCTAAAGCTTCGTCCTCGTACACCTCTAAAAATGCGTTGAGATCTTGCTGTTCGTGAATTCGTTGTAAGTAGGATTGAGTAAGAGACAGGCAAGTAATATCATCAGCCTGTATGGCACTTTGAATTGCCCTTAGAGAACGGTAGGTATTCATAAGAAGTAAAGGATTATTTATCCTCTTTATTATCGTCGTTTAATTCTTTGGTGGCGTCTTTAAATTCCTTCATGCCTTTTCCTAAACCCTTCATTAGTTCGGGTAATTTCTTACCGCCAAAAAGGATCAGTACAATAACAACAATTAGAACGATTTGAGGCCAACCAATTACTAAAAGAATAGAATTCATAATCAAACTTTGTTTATAGTATCCACAAAAGTACAGATTTTTTTACTAGTAGGCTTGAAAAAGCCAAGATGAAGGGTCCATTTTTTCGCTACCCTTCCATATCTGCAGCTCTGTAATGCTCTCTTTGGTGTTTGTTTTGGTAAGCACGGTGCCTATTTTTTCTTTAAGTAGAACCGATTGCCCACGCTTGACAGAAACCTCTGATAAGTTGGAATAAACACTAAAATAATCGCCGTGACTAAGAATAACAGCTTTACCAGCACCAGGGATATCAATGATTCTAGAAACAGTGCCCTCAAAGACGGCGCGAATAAGTGCGCCTTCTTCGGTGCTAATTTTAACGCCATTATTAAAGGTTTCTATACCTCTAAGAACGGGGTGTGATTGTACCCCAAAGCGTTCAATAATAACACCACGTTCTACAGGCCAAGGCAATTTTCCTTTGTTAGCGGTGAAGTTATCGGCAAGCTCTTGTTCTTCTGGTGTCAGTGCTAATACATCACTCTCTTTAGTCGCTTTGGCTTTAGCCAAGCGTATTTCCTCCTCAATAATTTTACGTATTTGTTTATCGAGTTCTTTTGCTAAGCGTTGTTTGGATTGGAGTTCCTTTTTGAGCTGTTTTTCTTTTTTTCTCAGCTTAGACAAAAGAGTTTTTTGCGAAGTTTGTTCACTGTCTAATATACCAACCTCTATTTGATAAGACTCTAGCGATTGTGTCTTTTCATTTTTGGCAACGGTGAGCAGCACCTTTTGGCGTTTGAGAGCTAGTAATTCATCATTAAGCTTTTGTTCGGTAAGTTTAATTTCTTCGACTTGTTTCTGTCTAAATTGACTGTATTCTTGCAAATACCTTAAACGCTTAAAGGCTTGATTGTAGCTTTGAGAAGAAAACACAAAAGCCAATCTATCGTAGGCGTTACGATTAAAATAAGCGTGGTGAATCATTAAAGCGTACTCACTTTTTAGGGTGTCTAATAGCTCTTGTTGGCTGTTTATAGATTCCTGAGTCTCTAGGATTTGTTGTTTAAGATTTCCGATTTGTATACTTGCCATCTTAACCTCTAAGTCTAGGGCTTGGATAATGTCTTTACGAGACTGAATTTGTTTATTGAGCGTATTTAGGGTAGTAACCGATTGGTTTTTTTCTTTCTTAGCCTTTTGCAATAAGGTATTGGTCAGCTTTATTTCTTTCTGAATTTTGGCTTTTTTATCTTGCAATGCCGCTTTGTCTGCGCTTTGCGAAAAGCTGTTAAATGAGTAGCATATTGTCAAAAGAATGAAAACAAAAAGACTACATTGGCGCATAAGACGAAGGTATGGAGAATTTTATTTTTTTTGGTCGATTTACCAACATTTTAGAATACGAATAAGTAAAATTAAGGTCATTATTCGGTGTAAGAACTTGTAAATCGATGTTTTGTGGGAGCCATTCCTCTTGCACAAAAACAAAGCTAGAGTAGCTAAGTTTAAAGGATATGCTATCATGTTGAACGCTATTAATTTCTAAAGGAAGAAACTCTGAATTTAAGCGTATTGTAGCGTTTGTGGTGTCAGAGACAGTAAATAAAATATAGTCTTGTTCAGATGGTAATAACTGGAAAGTGTAAGTATTAGGAAAGGAGTGTTTGCCTAACAAAACGTTTTGTATTTCATGAAATGACAAATGAAGATTGTAGCGTTTGGTAAGCTCTTTAACATCACCTATAAAATAGGTGGAGTTTAATCGGTTAATCAGTTTTACGCTATCTGGCGTAAGGTGTATTCTGGCGGCTTCCAGTCCTAAAACGGCAGATACAGAAATCCATATCACGCTATCTTGTCGCATACGTAGCTGAGCAGAAATAGGGTAAGTCTTATCGTTTAACTGGGCTTGACCCTTGATTTGGGCGGTAAACCAATCTACTTCAGCCCCTTTTTTTTGAGCATTTTTTAGAATATGAGACACCGACTTGCTAGAACTGTTTATTAGATCTTTAGAGCCTACACAAGCAGAAAGGGTACAGATAATCAATATGCCAAACAGGCTTTTATTCATAGAGTTTTTTATCCGCTATTTTTTGTTCTATAAATTCCGATTCTGAGCCTAATTCTTGAGCAATTTGCCATTGTTGTATAGCTTCTTCTTTTCTAGAAAGTTGATACAAAATATCACCATAATGCTCTACTATGGTTGAGCTCGTATTACCTCCGCTAGACATCGCTTTCTCTATCCATACTAAAGCATTTTGATAATCTTTCAACTGGTAGAAAACCCAAGCATAGGTGTCTTCATAAGAGGGTTGGCCGGGTGAAAGCTCAACACAGAGTTTCATCATTTGGGCGGCTTGTTCAAGTTTCTTTTTTCTCAAAGAAAGGTAGTAGCTATAATTGTTGAGCACATAAGTGTTTTCGGGCAATATATCTAAGGATTTGTCATAAGCCTCATCAGATTCTTTGATTTGTTCTTGGGCGTGGTAAGCATCACCTAAGGAAGCATAAAATTGAGCCAATAGGTTGGGGTTGTCAATCACCATTAATTTACCAGTATTCAGTTGGTCAATCGCTGAACTGTATTGTTTGTCTTGTAAATATGCTAAGCCTACAAAATAATAGCTAATAGGCTGACTAGGAAAAAGTTCTTGAACGCTTTCGCCTATTGTAATCACTTCCTCATACTCTTTAAGGTCAAAAGAGATAATGAGGAGCTGTTGCCATATCGGATAACGGCTAGGGTCTAGTTCTGCCGCTCGTAAGAAGTTAGTTTTGGCGGCCTCTAAATTATCGTCTCTGTAGTAATAATCACCAGCAATAGTAAATGGCTTAGCGTCATTGGGGTGAGTTTCTGAAAGTATATCAATGAGGGTGTATGCCTTAGATAGTAGTAAGGTATCTGTGTCTGTCCAGTCGTAATAGGTCAAGAGCAGACGCATTTTAGCATCAATTCCTAAGTCCAAAGAGCCAAAGGCTTTTTTGGTGTAGTCAAAAGACTTGTCTAGTTCTTTGTTGTTGCGGTACAAATCGGAAAGCATAATAAATGCACTAGCATTATCCGATTTCAGTTCCAAGGATTTTTCTAGGGTTTGTATGGCTTTAGCTTGTTTGCCAGACAATAGGTACAACTCTGATAATTCGTTGAGTGCCTCTAAGTTTCTTGGCTCGGCCTCAACCCACTTCTCAACCTCTCTAATAGCCCCATTTTTATCGCCTATTTCAATGTAAATGCGTTTTTTTTGTTGGAAAAGCATGTCATAAGGTCCGATATATTTTTCGAGGTCATCGTAAACTTTTATGGCGTTTCTAGCTTGGTTATTCAGCAAATAAGCCGATGCCAATTCAAAATGCCAGTCTTCATTTTTAGGGTCTATTATGAGTAGTTTTTTAAAGCTAGTAATGGCTTTACTATATTGTCCATTTTCTAGATAGGTGGTCGCTAACAATTGTTGAAACCACTTGTTTTCGGGTTCAAGTTGACAGGCACTTTCAATAAAGAATTGAGCTTGATCAAGCTGTCCTTTGTTGAAATATAGAATGGCAGACTCGTACATAGGGACTGGCTCATTACCATTCATCCGAATGCAGTCGCTAAAGTATTCTAAGGCTTTATCAGGGTCGCCTAATATTTTATACCTCAGACCATTAAAGAGCGCATTTTGATAGTCTTTAGGATCTACTTTATTGAGGTTTTCCTTGATTTTGGGGTCGTTGATAGAATAGAAAGGGTGGTCTTGAGCAAGACTGATCAGCGACAAAAAAAGAATTGTAATAATAAGATATGTTCTCATAGAGTTAATTTGTTCCTGTACTCCCAAAGCCGCCTTGACCTCGGTCTGAATCTTCCAAAATTTCCACTTCTTGCCAGCTCGCTTGTTCGTGCGACGCCAATACCAATTGGGCTATGCGTTCGCCGTCTTCAACGACAAAAGGTTCGGAAGACAAATTTACTAATAGAACGCCAATTTCACCTCTATAGTCTGCATCAATTGTTCCGGGGCTATTCAAGACCGTTATTCCTTTTTTAAAAGCCAAACCACTACGAGGGCGAACTTGTATTTCATAACCTACTGGTATTTCCACAAACAAGCCTGTTTTTACCAAAGAGCGCCCTAAGGGTGCTAGAGTAATGGCTTGGTCAATATTGGCTCTAACGTCCAAACCGGCAGAAGCGATAGTTTCGTATTGTGGTAAGGAGTGTTTGGATTTGTTGATGACTTTTACTAACATAGTTTAATCAAAAAGTTGTGGGTTTGAAATTACTCTTTTTTTAGGTTTTTCTAACACATAAACCACCGCAATGTAAACGATTAAAAAGAGTGTATTTATGACCATACCTAAAGACAAATAAATACTTAGAAAATAAAAGCCGAGCATCAGAACGAAGTACAAGCTTATACGCTTTAAAGGATAGGCTATTGGGTAGTGTTTTTGACCTAGGAAGTAAGAACATACTGCCATTAAGAAATAACAACATAGGGTGGCCCATGCCGAACCCACAAAACCTAAGTATGGTATGAGTACTAGGTTAAGAACAACTGTTATAGTAGCTCCTAACAAGGACATATAAGCACCATATTGGGTTTTTTCGGTTAGCTTATACCATACCGATAAATTATAGTATAAGCCCAAAAAGAGGTTGGCTAACAATAAAATAGGTACAATGATTGCTCCTCTTTCATCGTGAAAGGAAGAACCAATAAACTGCTTGACTACATCATAATAAATCATCACCGTTAAGAAGATAAATGACGTTACGATACTGAAGTATTTCATAACCTGAGCATAAATCTGTTTAGCGTTACGGTCTTTTTCTTGAGAAAAGAAAAAAGGCTCGGCAGCAAAACGGAAGGTTTGCACAAAGAGTGTCATAATAATGGATAGCTTATAAAAAGCCGAGTACAGCCCTATTTCTGAAGCGGAAATATCAGTAGGTAAGAGGTGTTGTAATAAAATACGGTCTATGGTTTCGTTAGTAATCCCTGCCAAACCAGCCACCATAAGCGGTAAGGCATACACCATCATTTTACGCCATAACGCTTTGTCGAATCGCCAAATGGATTGGCTCATTTCGGGTAGTAACATCAATAGGGTAACTACAGTAGCTACCAAGTTGGCAATAAAAATATATCCTATGCCGATGTCAGGCGAATAAAAACTTTGAATAAAATCGGCGGTAGGCAAATTGTTGGCTATGGCAAATGGGCAGTAAATGATGAACAATAAATTGAGTCCGATATTGATAAAGATGTTGAGCAATCGAATTAAAGCAAAACGAGTAGCTTGGTTGTTTTCTCTCAGTTTGGCAAAGGAGATAGATGATAAGGTATCCAAACCAATGATAAAGGCAAAATACTGTATGTACTCGGGGTTTTGTCCAAAAGACAAGGTGTTGGCAATGGATTTAGCATTAAAATAAATAAGCCCCATAAATAAAGAAGAGCTAATGAGTAGCGAAATGAGGGCTGTACTATATACGACTCTTTTGTTGGATTCTCTTTGAGAGAAACGGAAAAAAGCCGTCTCCATACCATAGGTCAATATGATAAGTAGAAAAGCCGCATAGGCGTACAATAGGGTTACATCACCGTATTCAGAGGTAGTAAAGTATCGGGTATAAAGGGGTACAAGGAGGTAATTTAGCAAGCGTCCTACGATACTGCTAAGGCCGTAAATGGCGGTTTGTCCTAATAATTTCTTGAGTGGGTTCACGCTCTATTTACCAGTAAATTGGGCTTTTCTTTTTTCCATAAAAGCACTAGTGCCTTCCTTAAAATCCTCTGTAGTAAAACATGCTCCAAAAGATTCTATTTCACTAGCATAACCATTTTTATTACAACCAGCATTGACCGATTTTATTGCATGAGCAATGGCAACGCTAGAGTTTTTACAAATGCGAGAGGCAATTTTTTCACAAAAAGTTATGAGTTCTTCTGGCTCACACAAGTGATTGACTAAACCCCAAGAAAGGGCTTCTTCAGCCCCAAGCATGCCGGCAGTAGTTATCATTTCTAAAGCTTTGCCTTTGCCAACTAGCTCACGCAAACGCTGAGTACCGCCATAACCCGGAATAACACCCAAGGACACTTCAGGCAAACCCATCTTGGCAGTAGTAGAAGCTACTCGAATATGACAAGCCATAGCCTACT
>CAXFLH010000084.1:0-6844 GCA_964003875.1 uncultured Flavobacteriales bacterium
AAGTCCCACTCATTTGTAAAAACAACAATAACATGGCGTAAAAAGTTGTTTTTTTTGTCAAAAAAAATAAGCCTATTATCATTTCCCAATATCCAATTACTATTGCCCATTCTTCGGGGCTTAAAAATGGCATCCAATATACTGTATCAATTATCAACTCTTGTGCGGGTGAAAGTTTAATCACCTTCAATAGACCAAACCAAAAAAAGATGATAAATAAGGGTGTGCGAATTATATAATCATTTGTGTTAAATCTATACATAAAATAGAATTGTTTTTTTATACTAATTTAATGAATTAAACCATAGGCATATCCTACTCTTTTAGTTCTGCTACTTTTAAGACTTAAATATATTGCAGATAGGTTAAGTTTGTAAAATGAAGTATATAATTTATTTGGTTTTTCTTTTGTCAATTTTGTCTTGCTCTCCATTGATAAAATATTCACAATCAAATAGGCAATTTGAACAAGAGGTTTCACTTTTGGAGAGTCTTGATTTAGAGGAAAAAGCAGGTGAAAAGGATTTATTATTTATTGGAAGCTCAAGTATAAGGTTGTGGGATAATATTCAAGTAGATATGTATCCATACAGTTCTGTTAAAAGGGGTTATGGAGGAGCACATTTTTATGATTTAATTCATTTTTCGGAGAGATTAGTAAAAAATCACTACCCGAAAGCAATTTTAATTTTTGTTGCAAACGATATAACAGGCTCAAATGACTTCACAAATTTAGTGGGTGATTTATCCCCTAACGAGGTTAAAAAGCTTTTTAGGTATAATTATAAATTGATTAGAAGCATTCATAAACATATACCCATTTTTTTAATAGAAACTACCCCTACCCCAAAAAGATGGAAAGTTTGGAATAAAATTCTTCAGGCAAACAAAAAGCTTGAACGTTTTTGTAAACAAGAAACCAACCTATATTTCATAAGCACAAGAGATAAATTTATTGGAGAAGACGGATTGCCGATTCAATCCCTTTTCCTAAATGATGAATTACACCTAAATGTTGACGGATACAAATTGTGGTCAAGCGTTATTAAATCTAAACTTGTTGAAGTAGGGATATAATCAAACCATAGGCATATCTTCTTCCTTTATTTCAGCTACTTCAAATCTAACAAGAGCTCATCAAGACACTTTATCCTTTCCTCTTGCTCCTTAAGCGCATTTATAAAAAGCACAATAAGTTTTATATAATAGTTTTAAAACCTCCTTTTAAAGTACTTTTTGCCCGTAGCTATTTCAGAAGGACTCCTATCATTTTGGATTGGCATTTTGAGTATTCATCTTAAAGAAAATAAAGCTTATATTGCCAAAGTTAGTTTGCCTACTAAATAAAACTTAATTATTTATAAATGGGAATTTTGTATAAGAAACTGATCAATCCATTTCTATCTAAAAAACAAATTAGAACATTAACCAATTTTAAGTACAATTTTTATTTTAAAAAATCATACTCCCAATTTGGAGAGGACTTGGTAATTTATAATTTTTTTGAGAAGGAAAAAAAATATAAAAAAAACTATTTAGATATTGGAGCATATCATCCAAAAATGATATCAAACACACATTTACTTCACAAAAATAATTGGTGTGGATATGTAGTTGACACATCCGATTTCAAACTAAAAATATTTAAAAGAAAAAGAGGAAGTAGTATCAAAACAATAAATAGAGCTGTTGTGTCGAATGATGAAAAAAAGGAAAAATTAAGTTTCTATTTTTTTGATCTTCCTTATTCCGAGATAGATACTCTTTCGGAAGAATTTGCCGAAGAAAAGAAGCGAGAGAGAAATGTAAATTATTTAAAAAAAGAAATAAAGACTTTAAAAATCAATGATTTATTAAAAAAAGAAGATTTTGATTTTGTAAACATTGATATTGAAGGAATGGATGAAAAAATCATTAATTCAATTGATTTCAAATCCATATACAAACCGAAATTAATTTGTTTTGAAGATCATAATTTTTATCAAAAAGATGAAAATTCATATGTCCATTTAATAAATAATGGGTATAGGCATTTATTTACTTCTGGATCTTCGGTAGGATTTTATCTCTATTCAAAGAGATTGAATTAATCCACAAAAAATGATTGAGCTCTTATTCAAAAAAGTATGATGGACGTTTCAATCATTATCCCTGTTTACAATGTCAGTTCATTTATAGAAAAATGTATTAAAAGCGTTGTTGATCAATCTTTCAGGGATTTTGAATGCATTATTGTAAATGATGGAACACAAGATAATTCCATAGAACTGATTGAGGAAATAATAAAAGTAGATAAACGTTTTAAAGTTTATCATCAAAAAAATCAAGGTCAGGGCATGGCCAGGAATTTAGGTCTAAAACATGCAAAGGGAAAATATATTTGTTTTATAGATGCTGATGATTATGTTGAGTCAAACTATCTTGAAGAAATGTATAAAGCAATCGAAAAACAAAAAGGCGAAATTGTATGTTGTGGCTTTAACATCATTACAAAAGATAAAATTAGACCTCATTTAGTTTCATTACAAGCTTCGTCAAAGATTGAATCCATTTTACATCTATTAAATGGTAACGATTGGGGGAGTTTATTCAATAGGATGTTCAAAAGCGATTTAGTTAAAGACCTGAATTTTAATAAAGGGATTGGTCAAGATAAGCCCTTTATTTTCGAACTATTTGTCAAAAATCCTATTTCAAAGGTGATTTATATCGAGCAATGTCTATACAATTATATCAGAAGAAATCAAAGTGCAACCAATTCTATGAGCAAAGAAAAGATCGATAACCTAATTGAAAATATGATTGTCAATCCCCATAATTTGGTTTTACAGAGTCATTATTATGGAAATTGCAAAGGGGCATTGGATCAATATATTGTGATGAGTTATTTGTATATAATTTCTAACATATCAAAAAATTCAAAACAATTTGTATTGGAAGCAAAATATTTTAAAAATAAATTTAGCGAAGTTTATGATTTGAAACTGTGTACATCCATCAGATTAGTAGTCCATTCACAATTTTCATTCATAAAAAAAGTCACCTCTGTTTTTCAATTAGTATTAAGCCATTTTAATGGGCTTGGGTTTAGATTTTACAAACTGATATATGTTTATAAAAAGCAAAGTTTAATTTAATATATCTTCTAAAGGCTTTTCTGGGAAACAAAATTTTTGACAAAATAGTTCGATTTCACTCCCTGGCTTCAACGACAAGCGTAACTTGGTTTCGTTTTGATATTAAATTTAAGTTAAGCTAAATAATTTCTTTTCAACAAACCCAATAATTTCTACCTTTAGGATACTAAAAAACAATAAAATGAGAAAATTATTATTACTACTATTTACAGTATCATTAAGCGCTCAGCTTCCCAACTTTGTTGAGGTGAATGAGTTTACCTCAGACGACTCAACCAAATGGGTTGAAATGCTAAATGACTGGTCAGATATCGAATCAGAAGTGACAGGCTATCAGAGCTTTGTATTGGAAGTGATGAGTTTGAACAAGGTCTATTTTTGTAGAGGATATGAAGATATGAATCAGCTTGCGGATAACAATGCCACTAGATGGGGTGATGATGGATGGAATCAAAAAGTATGGGATCAATGGAAGAAAAAATATCCAGAAGAAAACCCATTTGAGTCTGTAAAACCAAATTTTGTTATGAATCACGTTTTTGCGTTTAACCCAGACTTGAGTTATATCCCAGAATCCATCGACTTGGCATCTGAGCTTCCAAAAATGAGGTTTAGAAGAAATGTATTTCTAGATATCAAAACTGATTTTGAATGGGGTGATGCTTATAATCAATTGAAAGCTGTTCAGGAGAACGACAAAAAGCTAGAAAACATCTATCTGTCTTTGATATACCAACCGATGTTTGGTGGGTTTGACAATGCTGATTTTTTACTGATTGTTATAGATGAATCAAGACAAAAATATTTCGAAAATTTAGCAATAAGAGATGGTAAAAGAGAAAATGATAGTGACTTTAAAGAAATCATGTCAAACAATGTTTTGAATTGGATCAATGAAGAACAGATGATGATTCACTATTAAAAGTTTCTTTTGAAATAGACAGTAAACACATTGATGCTTCACTATCCAGCAAAAACACCCCCTCAACAAGGGGGTGTTTTTTGTATTATCTATATTGTAGTAAATTAGTACCACTAAAAACAATACGATGAAGAAACTTCAAAGATTTCCAAAAAGTGGGTACATTGGAGGTGTTTGTCATGGTCTTGGACTACACACAGGTATAGCACCAATAATATGGAGAGTGATTGCTGTCTTCACACCATCGATATTGATTTATATTATTTTCTGGATATTTCTTACCAAAGGAGACGAATGAAAATATAACTGCTATGGAGATGCAGATAAACAAAGCTGCAATTAAACTTTAGACAAACCTTCTTCTTTTCGTTTTTTCTATTTCTAGCTCCTTCGAAACAGCTTTGAGATTCGTTCAAAAAAGGGTTGATTTAAATAGTATCGACCAACAACAATGGCAGAAGTAATAATGATTATATTTTTGATGATGTATTGCCCTTCTAGCGTGGGGAGTAGAACATTAGAGTTTTGAAACGTAACGGATGGCAGTAATACTAAAGGCATAAAAGTTCCACTCATTTGCAAAAACAACAATAGCATAGCGTAGAAAGTGGTTTTTTTTGTCAGAAAAAATAAACCAATCAACATTTCCCAATAGCCAATGACAATAACCCAGTCTTCAGGACTTAGAAATGGCATCCAATACACTGTATCGATAATCAACCCTTGCGCAGGAGAAAGTTCAATCACTTTTAAAAGCCCAAACCAAAAAAAAATGACAAATAAAGGAATGCGAATCAGATAATCATTTGTGTTAAATCGATACATATTTAAAAATTAAACATATATGAGCTACATAGCTAAAGAGCAATATAGCTCATATCTAATTGATTACTTTGTTAGCTTGAGCCAAACACCTGCAATGACCATCGTGGCAAATGTTATTATAAAAACTACAGCAGCAGGCTCTGGAGTGCTTGGTATTGGCAAACCATCTGCAACTGTATAGCCAGTAAAGTCTATAATACTACTTGCCCATGCCGATAGCTCTACACCATCCTCTTGCAATGAAGAAAGTCGGTAAGACTGTGAAAACTGCAGATTTCGAAGAAATGAGAAAACAGTATAACCATAAAAGGTAGTGCATAGCCCAAAAATCGTAACTAAAACTTTACCAAATTTGTTGGATTGGTTTTCTCTCTGATAGCGTATCAATCTAAATGTTATAAAAATTAAACCTGTGAAGGTTAACAAATAAACTCCGTTAGAGATTAACGCTAGTTGGGTGCTGTTAAAAATTTCAACTTCATTCATAATGATTGTTTATTGATTACGTATACAACAATATATGAAATTTTAAATAGTTATATACTTTACTTATTAAAATTAACTATTGAACAAAATCAGATTAAATGGCGTAATTATTGTAGATTTAGGTCGTGCAAGTCATTAGCCTTAGAGACTACAGAAGCGAAGAAACGTGGAACGTTTGGACCCATTTCTCAGGCCTTATTTTGTCAATGATTGGGATCCCTTTTTTATTCTATTTTGACAATCACAACACAGCCCTAACTACGTTCTCAATCCTATTATTCTCTTTTGGCTTACTGTTTGTATATTCTTCATCATCTATTTATCATTATGTACAAAATGCTAAGCTCAAAAAGAGATTTCAAGTGCTTGACCACATCAGTATATATTACCTCATTTTGGGTTCATATGCCCCTGTATGCCTCATAACTCTTTATGACTCCTTGGGTATATATATCTTTTTGGCAGTGTTGGTGTTAGCTTTCGTGGGAACTTTGAAAAAACTGTTTTTCACAGGCAAGTTTGAATTCATGTCTTTATTGCTATACCTGGCCATGGGCTGGTTCATCATTTTTGATATTCACTCATTGTTTGAGCTGACTGATTACAACGCAAAATTATTGCTAATTCTCGGCGGACTTTCGTACACCTTTGGCGTTTTATTCTATGCTTTGGGTAAGATAAAATACTTCCATTCCATATGGCATCTATTTGTATTAACAGGTTCGACGCTACATTTCTTTATGATATTATTTTATATCATTTAAGCCAGATTTATTTTTTTGTACAAAAAATACAAAGAGGGTTGAAATACCTATTAAGTTATAACTTAAAGAAATTGCTCCTAAGTAAAAAAATAAACTTGTAACTACATAATTCTTAAGTTTATTTCTGGAATTATTTATAAAGTAATATAAACCACAAAAGTTTAGGGTAAAAACAATTCCATACCCTCTTGCGTGAGCAAAAAACTCTAATACATACGGAAACATTAAGAAAGTACAAAACGCAAAAAAAGAATTCTTCGAGTAGATGATTAATTTATTTGCTAAATAAAAATATAAAAAAGCAAAAATTATATTAGGTATTCTTATAAAAAATTCATAATTGCTAAAGGTTGTGGTTAGTGAAATCAATAATGTATTTAGAAGATGATTATTAGCAATAGATAAATTAAATAAATCTTTCACATATACATAATTTAAAAAAGTATATGCTTCATCAACAGTAATAGGCATCGTGATGCTTTTAATTATCAAGTAAATTAAAACTATATAGTTCATAAAACTGTAAATATTTTTGACGTAAGGTTTTAGAACTTTTTCCATACTAAACAATATTAATATGGAATCGATATCTTTACTTTAGTGCTTGTATTTAATTTAGATTTTACAGTTAACTGTTATGATAACTTTGAATAATCTTTGTGGGCGCTACAGGATTTGAACCTGTGACTTCTTCCTTGTAAGGGAAGCGC
>CAXFLH010000085.1:0-6773 GCA_964003875.1 uncultured Flavobacteriales bacterium
AAAATAATATTATAGATCAAACAATATATGCAGATAGCGCAGAGCCAAGAATTATAGAAGAATTAAGAAGAATGGGTTGGAGTATAAGACCAAGTTTGAAAGGCAAGGATTCTATAAATGCAGGTATTGATTTATTAAAAAGATATAAATTACATATACACAAAGATAGTACAAATGCTATACAAGAGTTTAGGAATTATAAATGGAAAGAAGATAGGTCTGGTAAATTAACAAACACTCCGGAAGATAAAAACAATCACATTACAGATGCAGTCCGATATGCTACATATTCAATACTAAGTAAACCAAATTTTGGAAGGTATGCTATTAGGTAGTTTAAAGTTATTTTATTATATTTATCTAAATAATATAAATATGAATAAATCAAAAACCTTTAAATTATCTGATGAACAACTAAAATTATGTGAATCAGAATATACCCTTCGTGCAATTATGATGGGTAAAAATTATAGAGCTATAAGCACTAAAATTTGGAATAAATATAAGATCAATGTTTGGCTAACCTTTTCAAAAGATGGCGAGTTAATAAAAGCTGATCAAGATGGCTGGGGATTCTGATTTGGAAGTTAGCTAAAAATTTATTATATTTAATATAAATAAATATGAATATGAAAAATCCTTTTGAAATTATTGGCTACTTTGTGGACTATCGAATCCGTGGTAAATATATTGGCTCAATCAATATTGATAAACCTGATCGTGAAATAATGGGCTATCAAGGTAGAAAAACTTACCCTTTGGAAAATGATACAATTATCAAAAAAAGAAAATACAAAAAGGGAACTATTGTTACAACTGAATGCTACCCTATGTGTGGTAAATTTATTGGAACACAAGAAGAAAAAATTACTGCAATGTTAAATTCTAGAATAGGTTATGGCAAATAGATATATATACGATAACAGACATATAGCCGAGGGTGATATATTTTATTCATCTTGGGGCTACGATCAAACTCAAATAAATTTTTATATGGTAAAAGAAAGGATCGGAAAAGGTAGTGCTTTAGTTGTGCCTGTGGAAAACAAAATAGTTCACGAGCAAAGCAGTCAATATAGCGATATGGTTGTGCCTTATACAGCTAACGAGGGCAAACCTTTTAAGTGCAGAATTAAATACGTATGTTGGGATGATTACAAAAAACCAAGAATAAGCGTTGGGCATCGTGATGCTTGGCTGTGGGATGGTGTTCCTAAAGCTGAAACTAATTCATTATATTGGAGATAGTATGGACTGGAAAGAATTAATAAATATAAGTAACAAGCTATCTAATAAAGATATTAAAAGGCTAATAGAATTAAATCACACAAGAGTAGAGGTTTTTAATCCAAGCGACAAAACCTGCTATCTAATAGATGATGAAGCACCAGCCTGTTTAAATGGAGGTAAGGTGCAAATTAATTTAGAAAAAGAATGAAAACAATAGCTTATATATTAAAAAACTGGTTTAAGCAAGAGCCCAAGTTTTGGCTTTGTGTTCCAGAGTTCGTGGATAACGAAAAACAAAAAGAGCATATGATTAAAAAGTATGCGAGATTTATACAGAAAAACGTAAAAGTAAAAGAATGAAAAAATTTATAGTAGAATTTATAATGATGTTCTTTATGGTGTTATCATTATTTATTGTGGCGATATTCGGCTGATTTAGTTGTTTTTGTTTTTGAGATAGTATCTTTTCATAAGCCGGATACTAAAAGGAGTGGTTTTATACTGCTCCTTTTTTTTTTAAAATACTTTTTTAAATTTGTTATATAACTAAACACTATGAAGATTATAGTACCAAACGATCTTTCAGAAATAACACTTGAACAATATCAAGAGTTTTTAATATTAAAAGATCACGATATAGACAACAACACATTAACAAGAAAGATGATAGAAATTTTTTGTGATGTACCGGCAAAATATGTAGATGCGATGAAGCTAAAGGATATTGCGAAAATATCAAGAATTTTAAATGATATGTTTGAACAAAAGCCGGAGCTTGTCAAGATGTTTAAAATAGGAAACATTGAGTATGGATTTTTACCAAACCTTGATGCGATGAGTTTTGGCGAGTATGTGGATTTAGATACTTATATAAGTGATTGGCAAAATATGGAAAGAGCAATGAACGTTCTATACAGACCGGTTGTGCAAAAATGGAAAGACAAATACGTTGTGCATAATTACACAACAGATACAAGCAAAGATCTGAAACAAATGCCGATGGATGCTGTTGTAAGTAGTATGCTTTTTTTTTACAATTTAGGGATCGACTTATGCAAAAATATGACGAATTATTTGGAGGAGAAGCCGGAGACACACTTTCAGCTGAATCACAATTTTACAACAAGTGGGGATGGTTTCAGTCAATTTATGCACTCGCTCAGGGAGATATTAGAAGAATCGAAGATATCACTGAAATAAATATGCATCAATGTTTATTAATGTTATGCTTTAAAAAGGAAAAAAACGAATTAGAAGAAAAAAGAATAAAAAAACATTTTAAATGAGCAAATACGGAGTAAGGGGGTTTTATTTAATAACAGATATTATAAAAGATAATCTTTTAAACGATGAGAACGTGAATACAGTTACAACAGGAGATATTACAAAGATTGATCTAAGCAAACAAACAATATACCCATTAAGCCACATAATTGTAAACACCGTTACACAGGAAGAACAAGTGCTACGATTTAACATTAGCGTGATATGTATGGATATTGTGGATGTGAGCAAGGATGAGGTTACAGATATTTTTGTAGGCAACGACAACGAGCAAGATATATTAAACACACAACTTGCAGTATTAAATAAATTAATAGAATTATTAAGAAGTGGTAGTTTATATACAGAAAAATATCAGCTTGATGGTGTTGTAAGCTGTGAGCCTTTTTATGATCGGTTTGAAAATGAAGTAGCCGGATGGGTAGGCACAATGGATATTTTAATTGATAATGATATATACATTTGTTGATGAGTTTTTTTGAAGTAAAAAGAATAATACAAACGTTCGCAAATAATGTAGTGCGAGAAGCAAAAGCAAATGCAAAAAAAAATGCTGTTACAGGTAATTTAGTAAATAGCATAAAATATAAACCACCTATCATTACGCCAAGATTCAGCTTGATTGAATTTATGATGGAGAGTTATGGTAAATTTCAAGACAAGGGTGTTAGTGGTACAAAGCAAAAATTTGATACGCCTTACAGCTACAAATCAAAAGGTGGTAAAAGAGGATTAAAGGGTATGCCACCTGCAAAGCCTTTGGATCAATGGGCAATAAGAAAGCCTGGACTTAAAACAAAGGTGCGTGATGCAAAAGGTAGATTTATAAAAAGAAAAACATTAGTGTTTTTGATTCGTAAGAAAATATTTGAACAAGGAATTAAACCAACACTATTTTTTACAAAACCCTTTGAAAAATATTTTAAAAGATTGCCGGATGATTTAGCAAAGGCTTATGGTAAAGATTTTGAAACAATGATAAAAGTAGAATTTAAAAAATAACAATGGCAATATATAAGGTAAATATAAATAGTCCGGTGTATATAAAAGTAGCAAACACAACTCTTGCAGATTGTGATTTAACAATTGCTATTTATACAGGTAGCTTTCAAGCATCACCAAGCACAACATATCAATTAAGAAAAAATGAAGTTTCAGATAACAACTTTGTAATATTTGAAATAGGTGAGCTAATAAAAGATTATATAGATTACGATTTTAATGGAACGTTTGGAGATAATGGCGTTAATGTTTGGGTAAAAACAGTTGCTACGCCAAGAAACTCTGCCGGAACAAATCTTGATGCTGTTACAACATTAATGATGGCTTTTGATGGCGTGGGTTATTTTGAAGATGGATTTACAACAGAAACACAAACGAATAGTGCTACAACACTTTCTTTGAGTTCTTATGTTGGAAGCAAAACAGTGTTGATGTCCAATAATAAAATTTTTAGAGAAGCATCAGAAATATTAAAAATACCTGTATTAGCAAATTTAAGTGTTAATTCTGGCGCAGATACATTAACAGGTGCTACAACTGTAAATTTTAAAAATGGTGCTTCAACAGTAACAAGTGTAACAGTTGGCACAGGAGTTGATGATACAGCCGATACAATTGAATATGCTACAAGCACAACAGCAACGCTAACAAGCGTAGATATTGTTTCAGGATCAGGCACAGAAACAATTACAATTGAAGAACAGCCTTGTAGTAAATACACAAACTTTCCTGTAACATTTGTAAACAGATTTGGTGCGTTGCAAAGAATTAATTTCTTTTTAAAATCAATTGAAAGCATAGACATACAAAGGGAAGAATATAAAGCCAATACACTTACAACCGGAGCAACCTATTCATTAAACAACGCTCAATATAAAACAAGAAACATAATGAGCCGAGATAGTATCACAATGAATACAGGATACGTTAATGACAGCTACAACCAAGTGATTGAGCAATTATTGATGAGTCCAAGGGTATGGATTTTAAAGGATTCTCAACAGCTTCCAATTATACCACAAAATAAAAAGGTTACATTTAAAACAAGCCTAAACGATAAACTTGCAAATTACACGATTGACTTCAAATTTGCTTTTGATAAAATTAATACCATAAGATAATGAATCAGGTAGGACTTGCAGTACCCTCAATATTACTTGACAGCCCAGATCCAAACCCAGATATTTGGAACCTAACTGACACAAATTGGGGAGAAACAATTAGGAAATGGAACGAGATTAATTTAATTACAGATGTAAATTATCAGCACCTTGATTTGTTTGAGGATGAGCAAATATCATTAACACAAACCATTCAAGATATTCGTGACATAGAAAAAGTATTTACAGATTTTAGCAAGTCGTTTAATTTACCTGCAAGTAGTGTTAATAATAAACTTTTTAAACACTATTATCGTAGAGACCTTGTAAGCGATGCAATACCGGATGGTATATTTAATGCCAATTCAAAGTTAGAAGCTATCTTAGAATTAAACTATAAGCCTTTTAGGGCAGGGTATATTGTTATGAATGGAGTAAAATTAAAAAACAATGTGCCGGATAGCTACAATATAACATTTTACGGACAAACAGTTCAATTAAAGGATCGAGTAAAAGATCGTAAATTAAGTAGCTTGGATTTTTCAGCATTTAATCACGATTATAATACAGCAAAAGTAAAGCAAGGGCTACAAAATTATGTAAGCCCAATTGGTGGCGATCCAACAACAACAGCAAGTATAATATATCCATTAATATCACACACACAAAGATTTATATATGATTCAACGGCAGGAGGTGTATTAACAAGCCAAGCAAGAAGCGATACAACAAGAAACCTATACTATTCCGGTGAACAGGCAGACACAGGTACAGGTGCAAGTGAAAGGCTTGGTGTAACAAAAGGATTTCATTATACCGATTTAAAACCGGCTATAAGAGTTATTGATGTGCTAAAAACAATTGAACAGGATACACAAATAGATATGCGATTTACTGATGACTTTTTTAAGGACACAGGATTTTTTGCTAATTTATATTTGTGGCTACATAGAAATAAAGGTGATATAGGAGTTACACCTACAAACGAAACAAATACAAACTTTATTGTAGTTGATAAAATTGTAGGATTTACAGGAGATGTGATTGGGTTTTTTGATAATAGCACAACAGAAGATCCACCACATAGCTTTACAGGATATTCGCCAAGGTTTGATGGTGGTATATTTAGATTTCAGACCTGTATTTTAGGTGAATCATTATTGGATCAAATCGAAAAGATGCGTGTTATTTGGACTGTCAGCCCAACAGTAAACACAAAAAAATTTAAGGCAAGGTTTAGAAAATTTGGCACAAATGAAGTAGTTGCAGAAGTAGAACACGTATCAGGACTTGCAAGTACAACAGTTGATTTTACCTTTGAAACAAATGTAGGTAGAACAGTTGATCAGCACAATATAGAGCTTGTAATAGAAACAACTGAAACTTCTTTGTCTGTATCATACACCCTACAATGTATCAAAACATTAGAT
The DNA here is from genome assembly GCA_964003875.1 of uncultured Flavobacteriales bacterium. Lineage (GTDB taxonomy): Bacteria > Bacteroidota > Bacteroidia > Flavobacteriales > UBA7312 > UBA8444. Next base: position 6,047 of record CAXFLH010000085.1, read on the forward strand.
TCATATTTTTCATCAACCAATTCGTACACAATTAATGCAGGTCAGGTAGGTCCTACTGCAATTGTAGATACAATATTTGTCAGCGAACAGATACCAGATATGAAAATATTAAACTTTCTAACCGGATTGTTTAAAACATTTAATCTCACAGCTTTTGTTGAAGATGATGTTTCAAGTAGTGATTATAGCAAAATAAAAGTACAAACCCTTGATTCGTTTTACGAGGGTGGAACTTCAAGAGATATAACTAAATATGTATTAATTGATAGTGGCGAAAGTAATTTTAGCGTACCATTTAACGATGTTGAGTTTACTTTTGAAGAGCCTAAAACATTTGGTTCATATTATTTTAATAATTTAAACAGCCGTGAATACGGATCGGTAAAGGCAAGTGATGCTTCTAATTCAGGTCGTGATCCAAGATTAAATAGAGGACAAGATTACAGAATAGTAGCACCTTTTGAAAAGGTTTTATTTGAAAGGCTAAACAACAGCAACGATAATTCAACAACACAAATAGGTTATGGATATTTTGTTGATCAAGATCAAAGCCCAACAATAGGTAAACCACTTCTATTTTTTAAAAACACACAGCCAACAAGCACACAAACAATACAAATGTATAATGGAAACGGAGTGGGTACACCGGCAGAAATATCAAGCTATAACAGACCTACCAACTTTCAACAAGGAACTTCAAGCGTTTCGATAAGTGTTGATGCTGATG
>CAXFLH010000086.1:0-6727 GCA_964003875.1 uncultured Flavobacteriales bacterium
TTAGAAAATTGTTTGATTTCAGTTCCTATAATTTCTAATGTACCACCTCTAGCAATATGACAAGCTGCTTTGGCAAAAACATCTTTTACAGGAAAGTTTTCATTATCGGAGTCCATAGTGGTAGTTATTTCAACAATTTTATCAGGTTTTAAATCTAAAAGCAAAGAGAAAATACCATTGTCAGTTCCTACAAAATAATGTCCGTTAGCATAAACTGCAAGGTGACTATTATCCTCATTAGTTTCAGCATTTACACCAATAATATGTATACTTCCTGGAGGAAATTCATGGTAAACATTTTTAAGAACAAATGCAGCATGTATGATATTAAAAGAAGGAATATCATGACTAATATCTACAATTTTAACATTGTCTAACTGCCTAAAAATGGTAGCTTTAACTGCGCTCACGTAATGGTCAACTGTGCCTAAGTCTGTGGTTAGTGTAATTATTGGCATAATATTGAGCAATTAATCCAATTAAATGTCTTAAAAAGTTGTTAATTTGTCCCATCAAAAGTAAGTATAATTTTTGCTGATTCGTCAATTAATAGTAGAGCATAATAAATGGGTGAAAAAATTATAGATTTGAGAGGTCATAATCCTCTGGATATTTATGGTACAAACAACAAAACTTTGTCTTTTATTTTGGACTTCTTTCCTAAAATTAAATGTGTAGCTCGAGGTAATACTTTAAAACTTATAGGTGACGATGAATCCATTAAGGCGTTTGAACAAAAATTTACTTTGATGCTTGAGCATTTTAGTAAGTATCAACGTCTTACGCATAGCAATATAGAACGTATTATTTTAGAGGATAGTGCTGTTTTAGAAGGGGATAACGATACTTTGGTTCATGGCCCTCACGGTAAAATAATTAAGGCTAGAACCGTTAACCAGCGTAAGATGGTTAAAGAATCTCAAAAAAGCGATATGCTCTTTGCTATCGGACCAGCAGGAACAGGAAAAACTTATACAGCTGTTGCTATTGCTGTTAGGGCTTTAAAAAATAAAGAGGTCAGACGAATAATTTTATCAAGACCTGCCGTAGAAGCAGGAGAGAACTTAGGTTTTTTACCAGGTGATTTAAAAGAAAAGTTAGATCCATACCTGCAACCACTTTATGACGCTCTAAGGGATATGATTCCAGCAGAGAAGTTAAATGAATATATAGAACATAGAATTATAGAAATAGCGCCATTAGCTTTCATGAGAGGTAGAACTTTAGATAATGCATTCGTTATATTAGACGAAGCCCAAAATTCTACCCATCAACAAATGAAAATGTTTCTTACAAGAATGGGTAAATCGGCTAAGTTTATTATAACAGGTGACGAAACTCAAATAGATTTACCATCTAAACAACCTTCTGGTTTATTAGAGGCTTTGAAGGTGCTAAAAGGCGTGAAAGGTATCAGTGTTATCAAACTAGATGACAAAGATGTTATTCGCCATGAATTAGTGAAAAAAATTATTAAAGCGTACAAATTAAAACAAGACAAAAATGAGTAACAATGTAATTATTAAAACGGATTTTAATTTTCCAAACCAAAAAAACCTTTACAAAGGAAAAGTAAGGGACGTATATAGTATTGGAGATGAGCAATTAGTGATGATTGCATCGGATAGAATATCGGCATTTGACCATGTTCTTCCTGAGGGAATTCCATACAAAGGGCAAGTACTAAATCAAATAGCATCTAAGTTTTTAGACGCTACTTCTGACATTGTCCAAAACTGGAAAGAATCTACACCAGATCCATCAGTAACTATTGGTAAAAGGTGTGAACCTTTTATGGTAGAAATGGTAATAAGAGGATACCTTACAGGACATGCCTGGAGAGAGTATAGAGACGGCAAACGTATGTTATGCGGTGTACCTATGCCAGATGGTATGGTTGAGAATCAAAAGTTTGAACAACCGCTAATTACACCCACTACTAAAGCAGAAGTAGGTCACGATGAAGATATTTCAAGAGAAGAAATACTATCTCAAGGTTTAGTTTCAGAGAAAGATTATATCTTATTAGAAAAATATACAAGAGAACTGTTCCAAAGAGGTACGGAATTGGCTGAAGATAAAGGGCTTATTCTTGTCGATACTAAATATGAGTTTGGTAAAGATGCTAATGGTGAGATTACTCTTATTGATGAAATTCACACTCCAGATTCATCACGTTATTTTTATATTGAAGGATATGAAGAAAATCTAAAAGCAGGAAATTCACAAAAACAATTGTCTAAAGAGTTTGTTAGACAATGGCTCATAGAAAATGGTTTTCAAGGCAAAGATGGTCAAACTATTCCTAAAATGAGTAAAGAGTTTTGTGAATCAGTTTCGGAAAGATACATAGAGCTTTTTGAGCATATTACTGGAGAGAAATTTGTAAAAGAAGATGTCTCAGATGTTCTGAATAGAGTGGAACAAAACATTTCCAACTATTTAAGTAAATAAATCAAAGGCCTCAGAACGGGGCCTTTTTTAATAAACAGGGTAGGAAAGGGTTACTGGAGACTTTACACAGAGCATTCTTCCATTAACTAAAACTTCATAGTTCAATGATTCTTCATCTTCAAAGATAAAAAAATCATCTTTAGAAACACGGACTTGATGTATCTTTAATTCACCTTCTATAAGATAGAAAGAGTAGTAAAATTCTTTTTCGATATCCATTTGAAACTTACCGACTTGTAATGCTATTTGTGTGATTTCAATCTTTTCACTTTCTAATTGGATAGGAGAGTATTTACCAACTATAGTGGTAATATTATTTGTTTGCGGTAAGTCTTTGCCTTTAACATCTAGGTATTTAGCTGGATGACTTAATGTTTTTCTTAAGTCGGGATTAAACCATATCTGAAATATTTCTGATTCACTTTGCATTGCCTCAGCATGAGAAATGCCTGAGCCTGACTGAATTAATTGAACATCGCCTTTTTCAAGTGGTATCCATTGTTTAAGTAGGGTGTCATAATGCTGTATATTTCCCTCTAATACTATTGACATAATTTCAAATCCTCGATGTGGATGCAAACCTATTACACTGTCTTTTTTTGCACTAGCGTGTGCCCAGTAGAATAAATTTGAATAAGGTTTAAGTTTTCCACCGTCCTGTGGAAACCCAAGAGGTTTGTTTTCTATGATGTCACCACCATTAAATTCACCGTATGCCTGATTACTAATATTGTAATGATGAATCATAGTCTAAATGTACAAAATTAAATGTATATATATATATTTGTATTTATGAGTTTAGAACAATCCATTTCCCAATCAAAGCTTGATTCAGAGCAAGAAAAACTCATGATTAATGTTATCTATTCAGCAAAACTGTTGAATTTGATTACGAGTCGTTTGTTTAAACCTTGTGAGTTATCACCTCAACAAACAAATCGTATTTTAGACCAATTATGAGAATTAGCACAATCCTATTGATATGACGAAAAAAACTAGAATTATAAATAAAGTAGAAGTTGAGGATTTAGATAAAGCTGTAGAGCTTAAAGTGATCACTAAATGTCCAACTAAATGGATATTGATTGATGAAGAAACCGGTCAGGTTTATAGGGGTTCTGAAAATAAAGAAGTTGGCAAAATGTGGGAATTAATTAGCAAGCAAAAGTAATTATCGGCTACCAAATATAGATGAGCCAATTCTAATCATATTACTTCCTTCTTCAATAGCAATATCATAATCGCTACTCATTCCCATAGATAAGATTGATAACTTATGAAATTTACTTTTAGCTTTTTCAAAAGTGTTTTTTAGGGACTTAAATTCACTTCTTATTTGATTTTTGTCATCTGTAAAAGTTGCCATTCCCATTAATCCATCAATACTGACATTAGCCAAGTTCATTTCCAATAATTCTATAGCCTCATCTTCGTTTAATCCAAACTTACTAGATTCTTGTGCAATATGAATTTGTAATAAGCAGTGAATCACTCTATCATGCTGTCTAGCTCTCTTATCGATTTCAATTAATAGCTTTTTAGAATCTACGGCGTGAATAAGAGAAATAAATGGTGCAATGTATTTTACTTTATTGCTTTGAAGATGACCTATCATATGCCATTGAATATCATCAGGTAGAGCAATAGACTTTTCGACTAATTCTTGAACTTTATTTTCTCCAAATATACGTTGACCTGTTTGGTATGCTTCAAAAATGTAGTTTGTAGGTTTTGTTTTGGATACAGCTACTAATTTAACCTTTTCATCTAAATCATTGAGTATGTTTGATATGTTAGCTTTAATATTCATTTAATCTTCAAAATCATAAATTAACATACCGCTTCTTAGTTTGGGTTGAATATAAGTGCTTTTAGGTGGCATAGATTGACCTTGGTCGGACACTTCTTTTATTTGATTTACGCTTATTGGTTTTAGCACAAAAGCGGCTTTAAATTCTTCGGAATCGACTTTATGCTTAATTTCCTCTAAGCTATGGGTACCATCAATGAAAGCCAAACGTTTGTCATTTCTTGGGTCTGTTATACCTAAAATAGGAGCTAAAATATTATTTGATAGTATTACAGGGTCTAATTTTTCTACACAATGTGTTCTATTAACGTAGTCTTCTTTGGCAATAAGAGAATACCATTTTTTAGAAATATATAGTGTGATTTCGTCTTTTCGATTTGGCACAAAAGCATTATGGACTTCTTTAAGTTCATATTTCTCCTTAATTTGAGTTAAAAAATCTTCATCAGATAGACCATTTAAGTTTTTAAGAAGTCTATTAAAACTAATTATTTTAAGTTGATCTTCGGCGATAAGGTAACTCATACAATATTGTGTTTTAGAGTTGTTTGTGTTTTTAGACTCTCTAGCTAGTAGGCAAGAAGATGCAAATCGATGATGGCCGTCAGCTATATATAGATTCTCAATTTCACTAAAAGATTGTTCAATTAATTGAATGTCTTTATCATCACTGACCAACCAAAGTTTGTGTTGGGATTTATTAGTGGTCGCAAATTCGTATTCAGCTCTAGTTTGAGCATAACGCTTTATTATCTTATCGATAGATTGATGATTAGGATAAGTTAATAGTACGGGTTCAGCATTAAAGCCTGTGGTTTGCAGATAAGTTTTGAAAAGTTCTTCTCTTTTTTGTATTGTTTGCTCGTGTATTTTAATATTGCCATTTTGATAGTCTATTACGGAGGCGGCACCTATTATTCCAATAAATGAAATTCCGTCCTCATTATTTTTTTGGTAGATATAGAAACTATCAGAATTTTCCTTTTGGAATATTCCTTCTTTTATAAAACTATTTAGTTTCTCTTTGACAAGTTTAAATTTTTCGTCGTAGCTATTAACTTCATATCCGGCTGAATAATCCGGATTGATGATGTGAAGAAAGGTATAAGGGTTGTTTTCAAGTTTTTCAACGAGTATTTCTTTAGAGTAGCTAAGATAGGAACGACTAGCTACTAGAGAAACTTTATCTCGACTAGGACGTATTGCACGAAAAGGGACTATTTTTGCCATAGTAATACAATTTTAAAGGCTTTTAAGGGGGAGGCAAATTAGTTAAAATAAGAAACAATCTTATCGGCTAACTCTTTACCTATTCTATCTTGAGCTTCATTGGTTGCTGCACCAATATGTGGTGTTAAAGAAACATTGGACTGCATTAATAGTTTGATTTGAGGTTTAGGTTCATTTTCAAACACATCTAAACCTGCCGATGATATTTTGCCACTATCTAAGGCATTCATTAATGCATCTTCATCTATAACGCCACCTCTAGCAGCATTGACAATGCCTACACCATCTTTCATCATTTCTATTTCTTCCTCGCCAATAACAGCTTTATCAGAAAGTTTAGGAATATGAAGGGTGATATAATCACTTTCTTTTAAAACATTATCAAAGGAAACCGTTTTTATATCAAAATTGGCTGTTTGTCCATCAAAGAAATTTAACTCAACAGTAGCATTTTTGATGAATTTATCATTAGCAATAACTCTCATTCCTAGTCCAATAGCTCTTTTCGCCACTTCTTGACCAATTCTTCCAAAGCCAATAATCCCTAGTGTCTTGCCTTTCAACTCTGTACCTTTAGCATAAGCCTTTTTCAATTCTTTAAATTTAGAATCTCCCTCTAATGGCATTTGACGGTTTGAATCGTATACAAAACGCACCATATTAAATAGATGAGAGAATACCAATTCAGCCACTGATTCTGAAGATGCTGCAGGGGTATTAACTACTTCTAAGCCTTTGCTTTTAGCATAGTCTACATCAATGTTATCCATTCCAACACCACCACGACCAATCATTTTTAAGTTTGGACAAGCGTCAATAAGTTCTTTTCTAGCTGTAGTTGCCGATCTTACTAATAAAACACTAATATTCTTTTCATTAATCACATTAGCCAATTGCTCTTGGGCTACTTTTTGAGTTATTACTTCAAAACCAGCAGATTCTAAAGTGTCAATTCCTAGTTGTGAGATGCCATCGTTGGCAAGTACTTTTGTCATTATCCTTTTCTTTCTAATTCGTTCATTATTTCTACTAATGTTTGGACACTCTCTAGTGGCATAGCATTGTACATAGATGCTCTGTAACCGCCTACAGAACGATGACCTTTAAGTCCATTTATTCCACCATATGTACACATTTTGTTAAACTCCTCTTCGACTTCTGTATTAGTTAGTAGGAAGGTAGCGTTCATAGTAGAACGGTCTTCAATATTAGCGCTTCCCTCAAAGATTGAGC
>CAXFLH010000087.1:0-6647 GCA_964003875.1 uncultured Flavobacteriales bacterium
GAGAACCATCTTTGAGGTTAAAATTTACCATTAGTGTGTCATTATTAGGGTTTAAATCACGAAATCCATTTGGAGAAGATGAATAAATTAAAAGGGTATGTTGTCCTGCTGATAAAGTGAAATTACCAAGATTAATCTCGACTGATGAGTTTGGTAGAAGGTCACCATTCCATTCCATCATTTGTGTTTCTCCATCATCAATTTGTAAATAGATTTGAGATTCGTATACATTAGAATTTGAAAAGTTATATAGTGAAGTTATTAATTCAAATTCATAACCACAATACTCCTTATTGTTAGCTGGAGATATATTTTCATAGATACCAACATCTTCATAGGGATGTGAACAGGCTTGGGATTGAACTAAATCTGTTCTCTGTGAATTTAAGGTGGCGTGCATTCTATCTTTTTGTCCTTCAGTAAAAAGATTCATACAAGCGTCATCTGTGTAGTCCATAAAATTCTGAAACATATCTCCGTTGTTGGAGCATGTTGGGCTAGGGTGTGAAGGGCAACCGTAGTTTTCAGTATCTTGTACAGGAGTGTCTTGTACTTGGTCGTTTCCACAATTGCCATCGCCCCAAATATGTAATAGGTTTAGCCAGTGACCAAGTTCATGAGTAGCAGTTCTACCTTTGTTAAATGGAGGATAAACATCTATAGTTCCAAAATTACTATAATTAATGACTATAGCATCTCTGCTTTCAATACCTCCAGGAAAAGAGGAGAAGCCAAGGGCATTAGTTAAATCACAAACGTAGATATTTAAATATTTTTTAGGATTCCAAATAGTCTTACCCCCCAAAGAGTCGTGAAAAATTCGGTTGTCGTATAAAGAAAATGAACTAATATCAGTTTGGGTGTAGGTAATACCCGATGTACTGTCATTATTCGGTGTTCGCTGAGCCAGACAGAAATTGATATTGCAGTTGGCTGCAACATTTAGGAATTCTGGAGGTGTTTGATTGGCATCTGGATTAGTTCGATTAAAATCTTGATTAAGCACATCAAGCTGGCTTTGAATTTGTTCTAAACTAATGTTCTCGCTTTCGTTTTCATAAAGAATGTGGAATACTACAGGAATATTGTATGAGTTTAAAGCGTTACTTTTTTGCCATTTTATTATTTCATTTTCAATTTTTTGACGCTTTTCAATGAGTTGAGAGTTGTCTTTAGTTTCAGCATTCCACCTTTGCATAGTACCACATCTAAGCTGAGAAAATGCCTGAGATGATGTGATAATCAAAAGTAACAAAGTCAAGGGTATGTTGGATATTCGCCTCATATCAAAGTCTAAGGTTGAAAATCAGGATTGTTTATAAAACTTGTATCTGTCAAGGTTTTTAGAAAATTTATCAAATCTACTTTGTTTTGTTGGCTCAAACCTAATCCTATACCAACTTTTTTCATTAATGGATCAACAGTAGTTGAATTATGACCGCCAAAATTATAATGTTCAATAACCTCTTCTAGAGTTTGAAACCTACCATCATGCATGTAGGGGGAAGTCAGTTCTATATTTCTTAATGAAGGACTTTTAAACTTGCCTTTATCATTAATATCTCCGGTAACATTAAACCTACCGTTATCCATTTCAAACTCTTGGTCTAGGCCATTATTATGGAAATCATTACTTGTGAATAAAGGGTATGAGTGGCAATGAAAACAATCGCCTTTTTCTGTAGTGAAAATTTCTTTACCTCTCAACTCTGAAGGGGTAAGACTTGCTCTATAATCTAAGAATTTGTCGAATTTAGAATCGGCAGAAATTAATATTCTTTCAAATTGAGCAATGGCCTTAACAATGTAATTTGAATCAATAACTTCAATGTTGAATGCCTCTCTAAATAGTTGCTTGTAGGTGTCGTTTGCCATTAGCTTACGACTTACTTCTTTCCAATTTAAAGAATGTAATTCAATTGGGTTGATAACTGGTTCAAAAGCTTGACTTTCTAAATCAGATATACTTCCATTCCAGTTAAAATCTTTTGACCATGCAAGATTTATTAAAGCCATAGCATTTCTGTTTCCAGAAACACCATCTATTCCAATATTAAATTGAGAATTATTTGCAAATGAGCTTATTTGAAAATGACAATCTGCACAAGACATTGTGTTATTTCCTGAAAGAATAGGATCGTAGAAAAGTTTTTTACCTAATTTAATACCTTCTTCTGTAATAGGGTTATCATCTGGAATGCTAGCTTGTGGAAAACCTTTAGGCTTTTCTAAAACTACATAAGTAGGATTGTAAACAAATGGCTCAACATATGGGATATCTCTTTGACAAGAAAAGAGTATCAGTATTAAAATTAGATATGTGTACTTATTGAATTTCAAAGGTAGTAGAAAAGTTATCCATTAATAGCTGAGCCAGCTTAGAGTTAGTGCTTTGGTGTGGTAAATCTTCAGATAAATCAACAGAGTCAAAAATTTTGGATACATCCACATCAACTACCAAGGTGCTTGGATTGTCATGGGATATATTTATTGGTTTATCCAAAGCCACATTTCTAAGCAAATCACTGTGAGCTAAATGGTAGGTTAATGGATAATAGTCATCGCCCACTAGGGTATCCATTTTACCTTCTATCACAACAAAAATATAAGATGATGGTTCCATAGCCCAAAATGTATTTTGATTTAGTCCTAATGGATGGTTCACATCATAATTTGCAGGAGTTGTACTGTTCAGTTGGCTGCTAAGTCCTAAATCAAAATATAAACTGTCGTATGTTCCTTCTTCTAAATCAAAAGCTAAGCTTTTGGAATTATTATTGTCTATGTCGTAGAGGTGGACTTCACTAAGAAATTTGTCCTCATCTGATGACTTGAGTTGTATATTACTTATATAGAATTTAACATTTTCAAGACGAAAACTATAATCTTGGCTTTGTATGGTATCGTACTTGCCAAAAACTTGATTACCATTTACCAGTCTAAACTCTATATTTAGACTGCCGTTATACAAACAAGAGTTATCATCTTCATTAGCCTCACTATCATAATTAATAGCGTTAGCATCGGTGCAACCAGGTTCTTTACAAGAGAAAATTGATAGTAAAAGACCAAATAAAACTAAGTTAAAAATATGATAATTCTTCATAGGTACAAATATAACGATTATCTAGATTAAAATTATTAAACGTAGATGGTAAATGATTAATTGTGAAATGGACAAATTGTGAATAAATGTTGCTGATTTTAAGATATTTTTTTCTTTTAATTATCTATTTTGCGAATACAAATCAATGAGTAAAAACCTACACATATACCGTTCTTCTGCTGGTTCTGGAAAAACCTACTCTTTAGTACGCAATTACATAGGAATGGCATTGATTGGTGATGGCAGTACATTTTATCCTCGTTATTTTAGACATATTTTAGCTATTACCTTTACCAACAAGGCGGCCTCTGAAATGAAAGAACGGGTGTTGTCGTTTATTTCCGATTTATCCAAAGGAGTAGGGCAAGGTAAGGCTCATTCATTCTTTAGTCACATTCAGGAAGATACTTCTCTAAGCGATGAGGATATTAAAAAACGCTCACAGCAGATTCTTACTGCTATATTACATAACTATACAGATTTATCCATTTCTACTATTGATAAATTTGTTTTTCGTATTGTACGAACTTTCGCCCATGATTTGCAAATGGCTCAAGCCTTTGAGGTAGAGATGGATAAAGATTTGCTAATACAGCCAACCGTATCTTTTTTAATTAGTCGAATAGGAACAAATAAGGAGGTGTCTGATGCTTTGGTGGCTTTTGCTTTGAGCAAGGCAAATGAAGGAAAGAGTTATAATCTAGAAAATGCTCTTGAACAGTTCGCTAAACATTTATTCATCGAAAAATCTGAGAAGTTTATTAGTTCACTCAATGATGTAAGTATTTCCGACTGTTTGGAAGTAAAGAACGATTTAATATCAGAAATCGATGCATTTGAACATTTATTATTAAGTAAAAGAAAGGAATTCCTAGCTTTTTGCAAGACTTTCAATCTAGGACCAAAAGACTTTACCAGCGGTACGTTTTACAATTATTTTAATAATTTTAGAAAACGTTATTCAGATAAATTCTTCCCATCAGACACATTGCAGAAAAATGTAGCTAATAACAAATGGAGTGCTAAATCGGTAGATGAGGGTAAAAAAGAAATTATAATCAATCACGCTGATTTTCTAACCGCTCTTTTTGACGATGTACAAAAGCATTTAAGAATAGGATTTAAGGATTATATTTTTAATAAGCTCTTATTGAACAATATTTTCTCCATAGCAGTACTTAATGAGTTGTCAAAGGAATTAGAACAGTTTAAAGAAGAAAATAACGTTAAGCATATTTCAGAATTTAACAATGCTATTGCAGAAATAATCCGTAAAGAGCCCACACCATTTATTTATGAAAGGTTAGGAGAGAGGTATCATCATTTTTTGATAGATGAATTTCAAGATACTTCGGTAATGCAGTGGCATAATTTATTGCCTTTGGTTCATAATTCGTTATCAGAGGGTTATCAGAACCTCATTGTGGGCGATGCCAAGCAATCTATTTACCGATGGCGAGGGGGTGAGGTAGAACAATTTGTACAGTTGCCAGAACATATCTTTCAATCTGAATTATTGCCAAACCCAGATGAATTGAAAAATAGTTTGATGAACAATGCTGAGGAAAAAGTATTGTCGGACAATTGGAGAAGTGATAAAGAGATAGTACAATTTAACAATGCTTTCTTCAACAATTTAAAGACCATCATAAGTCCAGATTTACAAGCCATATACGAATCTAGCGAACAAAACCCTAAGGGGAAAGATGGTGGGTATATACATATCGATTTGACTCCTGATACCAAAAGCTTTAAATCGGATGTTATGGATAAGATTATACATCAGATTGAGGTGTTGAGGTCTATGAATTACGATTTTAAGGACATGGCTATTTTGTGTAGAACTGGTAAAGAAGCATGTCAAGCAGCAGAAAGTCTAAACCGAGCAGGTGTGAATGTTTTATCAGATGAGGCTTTATTATTAAGTGCTTCAAAGGATGTGAATTTCATTTTAGCAGTATTGGCATATCTACATAATACTCAGGATAAGGTGTCCCAAACTTATATGCTTAGTTATTTATACTACAAATATGAGAATACTGATTACAACTTACACCAAGTTTTGGAGTCAATTGGTAAAGGCGATAGTCGTGTATTCAAAGCCTTTATCACATCTCTAGGAATTGATTTCAAACCACAAGCACTTTGGGAATTGGCTATATATGATTTGGTAGAACGACTAATACACGTCTTTAAACTTTCTTCAACAGATATTTACCTTCATTTTTTTCTAGATGCTATATATAAGTTCTCCATAAAAAATAGTAACGATATAGTAGCATTTTTAGAATGGTGGGACAAAAACCACGATAAAGAAGCTATCGTTGTGCCTGACGATATGGATGCCGTAAAAGTAATGACTGTACACAAGTCTAAGGGGTTAGAATTTCCAATAGTGTTTGTTCCTTTTAATTGGAAAGTAGGTAAGGCAACTGATGAAATATGGGTTGATGCCAAAGGAAAAATTAAGAAAATGAAAGTGGCGCTATTGAACAATAGTAAGCAATTAGAACGTTCAGAATATGCCGATATTCATAAAGAGGAGAAAAATAAAGCCATAATGGACGATTTGAATGTTCTGTATGTGGCTATGACTAGAGCTAAGCATCAGTTATATATCTATACTGCTGAATATAAAAACCTAGATGATTTTAATACACTAAGTAAGTTAATTGGTTATTACTTTCAAAGTACGACAGATGAATTTCCAATAAGTATTGGAAAGTTAGAGCCTAAATCAGATGATGAAGGTATAGATAACTTGGCACTTAATTTAAATTATTGTTCTTTGTCTGATTGGAGGAAGACCATTCGTCTAAAGAACAATTCCAATCAATTATGGGATATAAATTTAGATAGACAACAATGGGGGAGTTTGTTGCACGAATGTTTGGCTCAGATTCATTATCCCAAAGATAAGGAGGCGGTACTTCATAAATTAGAACGTAACGGCCTAATATCAGTAGAGATAAAAAGTAAACTTAGAAATCGTATTGAGGAATTGCTAAATGATGAACAGCTAATACCATTCTTTTTAGAAGATTGGGAGGTGAAAACTGAACAAATTATTTTACAAGAAAGCGGCGAAAGTTATGTGCCAGATCGACTTTTAATTAAGAATAACAAAGTAAAAATTATTGACTACAAGACGGGCTCGACTTCTCAAATGAAAAAGCATAAAAAGCAAGTAGATGGATATTATAAAGCATTGAAAAAGATGGGTTTTGAAGAAATATCTAAATATATAATTTATACTGAGGAAAACGATAAAATAGTACAGTGGTAAAGCCTTTTTTAGAACATATCGCTCAACAAATTTTGGATAAAGGAAACACCGATAGACTAACGGTTGTGTTGCCCTCAAAACGTTCTATAGTATTTCTAAAACATTATTTGTCCAAGTACATTTCTAAGCCCATTTGGTTGCCCAAAATTTATTCGATTGAAGATTTTATTACTGAGCTTTCAGGACTACAAACTATTGATAATTTAAGTTTGCAGTTTCGCCTCTATGAGATTTTTGAAGATAAAAGACCAGAAA
>CAXFLH010000088.1:0-6481 GCA_964003875.1 uncultured Flavobacteriales bacterium
TTTGTGAAGGAGATTATCATACGTTTTTTGTACATGATAATTATAGCTCATACCAATGGTCTCAAGGGGGTTCTTTCAATTATATCACAGTGAATCAGGCGAGTGATTATTGTTTAAAAGTAACGGGTTCAGATGGTTGTACTAGTATGGATACGGTTACGCTAAGTACAAAAGACTGTACATCCTTAGAAGAGGCAAATGATATTCAAAAGCTCAAAATTTTCCCTAATCCTAATAATGGAATATTTAACTTAAGTTTAGATAGTTTTTCTGAAGATAATGGAAGTTTCGAAATCGTAAATACACTTGTAGAAAGGGTATATGTTCAAGAGTTAGAATTCAATGAATCTATTACTCAAAAATTTGAGTTGAATACAGTTCCTAAAGGAATTTATTTCTTGAATGTTAAGACAGAAAGCAATTGTCTTGTTGAAAGACTAATAATTCAGTAATTATAGATTCATATATCTATTATTTTTTGAAAAAGTACTTGAGCAATTTTGAGTTGACTTTCTTGCGTCCAACCAGCAATGTGAGGAGAGAGGATAACCCTATTGTGCTCTAGCAATTGTTTCAATTCTATTGTTTGTTCGGATAAGTTTTCGAAAGATGTTTTTTCGTATTCCAAGACGTCAAGACAAGCCCCCAAGACTTTGCCAGAGTTGAGATTTGCCAAAAGGGATTTAGTTTCTAAACAAGCCCCTCTTGAGGTGTTGATTAGGTATATGGGCTTATGAAATTGCTTCAAAAATGAATCCTTGACCAAGTGTTGAGTTTCTTCTGTAAGTGGAATGTGTAAACTCAAAATGTCAGCTTGTTCAAAAATGGTTTGCATATCACTTTCAATAGCATATTTTGGAGTGTAGTTTGTTTTGTATTTGTCATAAGCTAGTACTTTAGTGTCAAATCCACTTAATACTTTAGCCAATGCTGAACCATTATTTCCATAGCCAATAATACCAATCGTTTTACCATTCAATTCAATCCCTCTGTTTTCTTGCCTTTGCCAAATGCCCTTTCTTACTTCGCTGTCAGCTTTATTAAGATTATTGAATAAACTTAAAATCATGCCTAAGGCGTGTTCAGCTACAGCTTGTTTATTACCTTCAGCAGCATTTATAGCATGTATGTTTTTAGAATGGGCATAGTTAACGTCTATGTTTTCCATGCCTGAACCTGCACGAGCGATAAAAGTAAGCTTGTTAAAGTGCGATAAGAAATTGGCATTAATACTCATGCGAGAACGAATAACTAGACCATAGATATCATTGTGTTGTTCAATAATAGCCTTCTCAGAAAGGTCGTATCCTTCAATACAAGAGTAGCCTTTTTTTTGTAATTCTTCCCAAAGGTATGGGTGAACGGTATCTACAAAAAGTACTTTTTTCATATAGATAATATCAGCTGACCTATGAGGAAATAAATAAATAGACCAAGTACATCGTTAATAGTTGTGATGAATGGTCCTGTAGCTAAAGCAGGGTCAATTTTATATTTATCCAAAGTTAGTGGGATAAATGTCCCAAACAAAGCAGCGAAAATGATAACTGACAATAGTGCTATACTAACTGTTATGCTCAACAAAAGACTGTAGCCTAATAAATATGCGGCTAGTAAAATAATGCTTGAACAGATTATACCATTAACTAAAGCAACACCGAGTTCTTTGATTAGTCGTTGTGAAATATTTCCTAAGGTATTTGTTCCGCCAGCAAGACTTTTTACCACAATAGCAGCAGACTGAACACCAACATTACCGCCCATAGCTGCAATGAGAGGTATAAAAAATGCCATTTGATAGTTTTTTTCAATATCAAATATGCCTATCACTTTTGCACCAAAAAGACCACCTATCATACCAATTAATAGCCAAGGAAGTCTAGCTCTAGTAATTTCCCAAACAGTATCGCTAGACTCTACATCTTCAGAAATACCCGATGCCATTTGATAATCTTTTTCGGCTTCCTCTTTCATAATGTCCATGACATCATCGGCCGTAATTCGACCAATTAATTGGTTCAAGTCGTTAACTACAGGTAGCACAATTAAGTCGTATTTATTCATCGTATTAGCCACCTCTTCTTGGTTCATCGTTGCGCTAACTTTGATGATGTCTTCTTTCATTATATTAGAGATTATAGCTTTAGAGTCTGTAAGCAATAATCGTTTGAGTGATAGGGTACCTAAAAGAATATTATTGTCATCAACAACGTAAATTGTATAGACTAACTCTACATCTTCTGCTTGTCGACGCATTTCTTTGACACAACGCATTACCGACCAGTTGCTATTTACTTTGATAAGCTCTTTTGCCATCAAACCACCAGCAGTATCTTCATCGTAATTAAGTAAGTCAACAATATCACTAGCTAAATCTTGGTCTTCAAGGTGTGATAGTACTTCTTGCTTTTTGTTCTCTGGTAGCTCAGAAATGATGTCGGCAGCATCATCTGAATCCATATTATCGACAAATTCTTCGGCAATTTCTTTGGGAGAATGTATTTTTAAGAGTTCTTCTCTGAGGTCATCTTCTAATTCTACCAACACATCGGCAGCGATATTATCTTCAAGTAGTTCGAATAGAAAACAAGCGTTTTCAAATTCTAATTCATCAAGAATTTCGGCAATATCGGCAGGATGACAGTCTGTAACCATATCAATAATAGACTTTTGGTCTTTATTTTCTATGCGTTCATTTAGCTCGCCAATAAAATCTTTGGTTAATTCAAACTTCATCACTCAAAACAGCTTGTTAAATTCATAAAATCTTCAACACTCAATTGCTCAGCTCTTAATGAAAGGTACTGACTAGCAGTATTTTCGTCCACCAAGTTAAGACTTTTTAGAGCATTTCTCAAAGTCTTTCTCCTTTGACCGAAAGCTGTTTTTACCACTTGGATGAATTTTTTTTCATCACAGTCTAACTTATCTCTGTCATTTCTTTTCAATCGTATGACTGCCGATTTTACTTTAGGTGGTGGGTCAAAGACAGTTTCATCTACTGTAAATAGATATTCTGCATCATAATAGCATTGTAGTAGAACACTGGTAATGCCGTATTTTTTACTTCCTGGTGGGGATACCACACGTTCGGCAACTTCTTTTTGAAACATACCCACAATTTCAGGAATTAAATCTTTGTGGTCTATTGCTTTGAAAAGAATTTGAGAAGATATATTGTAAGGAAAGTTGCCAATAATAGCTATGGGTTCCTTGAAAATTTCTTGTAACGGTAGTTTGAGAAAATCACCTTCTATCAGATGGTTGTCTAATTCAGGATAGTGTTTTTTAAGGTAAGAAACAGATTCTTTATCTATTTCTATCACAAATGTTTCTGTATCTAAAGGAATAAGGAATTGCGTTAGGACACCCATGCCTGGACCTACTTCTAACAATTTAGAATAGTTGTTTAAACTTAGGCTATGAGCAATATCACGAGCAATCCCTAAATCTTTTAGGAAGTGTTGGCCGAGGTGTTTTTTTGCTCTTACCTTTGACATAAATTAATGTTGATGAACGATTTCTAATAGTGTTCTGAATGCCCCAAATTTACCTCTATATCGTTTGTTGTGTTCTTCTTGTAATTGTGGAGCGCATTTTTCTTGATACTTATTAAGCGTATCCATATCCTTGCAGGTATACTGAATGGCATAAGTAATTTCGTCTTCCACCAACAAACGACATATTTTATTATCTAAAAAGTAGCCTGTGTCCATCACTTCAGGAATATGTATTTCTTTCATCCATTTTAACCAATCTTGATGAATACTTTGGTCTACTAAACTTACAGTAACATTATATATAATCATAATTCTTCGTTTTTGTCACCTCTTAACTTTCTAAATCTTTTTCTGGCCTCTACAGTATATATACTATCGGAATAGTCCATAACTATCTTTTCATATAGTTCTTGTGCTTTATTACTTTCGTTGAGCTTTTCTTCAAGTATCTCTGCCCATTGGAATAAGGCATCGTCAGCAAGTATGTCAAATGAAAATTCACTAGCTACTTTTTCATAGAGTTTTACAGCTTGGGTATAATTTTTCTTATTGAATTCTATTTCAGCTTGTTTGTAAAGTATTTCATCGCTTAGAGTATGCCCTGGAAAAGTAGTGAGCATACTGTCTAATAGCTGATAGCTTTCATCGTTTTTGTTCTGATAGATAAGCCATTCTGCTTGGGCATACATTTGCATAGCTAGTGCTGAGGTGTCTAAGCCCATATTATCTGTAATGAGAAGGGATAATTGCATAGCGTTATTGGCAATTAGTTTGGTGGTAGAACCTTTTAGGACATCGAGTTGCGCCTGTGCCCAATCGAATTGACCTTGGAAATAGGCAACTCTTGCTCGTCTGAATTTGGCTTCGTGACCGATGGGATTTTCTTTAAAAGCTTTTTCTACTTGAGAATATTGAATGATAGCGTCCCACTGTTTATTATTGATGAGATAAATATCTCCGAGCATTAGCTTACATTCTGCTTGAAGTTCACTTTCTGGCAATAGGTCAATGCATTCTTCTAGAATTTGTGCAGCAGTTTCGGTTTCATACAGATGATAGGCTTTTAGTTTGGCATAGTCTTTCATTAAATAAACCAAATCTTTACTTTTTCCAAGTTCATCTATGGTAGATTGGTAGTCATTATTTAGAGATAGCAATTCGTTTTGGGTGTATTCTCTATTGATGAGTTCTTCACCACTAACAATGACTTGTGAAATTTTAGCATCCATATAAAAGGGGTTGTCAACTCCTAAGTCAATGAGGTATTGGTAGCATTTTACGGATTGCTTGAAGGCTTTGTTTTCATAGGCGATATAGGCTAGGTCAAACATGCGCTCACCATTTTCACTTAAGCGTTTGTCTAGGGCTTTAGTGTATATATAGGCAGCATTGTATTCGTTCGATTGTATATATAGCCAAATGAGTAATTCGGTCAGAGCATTGTTATTATTTTTTTGGACACGAGATAATAACTTCTTAGATAATAAGTCGTAGTTATCTTGGCTACTTTTAGTTCTTCCTAAAGTATTTTGAAGTCGAATTTTAACAGACTTAAGATGGCTTTCTTTTTTTTCTATTAAGTCCAAATAGGTGTCAATCATCTGTTCAGTTTTTCCAGCACTAGATAATGCAGATGCCAATTGAAAACCAAATTCATAATTAGGGTTCAACTCTTGCCCTCGCTCATAGGTTTTGAGTAGGTAGTTGTATTCTTTATTTCTTGAAAAGCTATTGGCTAAAGAGGTGACTTGATTTATTCTACCGCTTACTATGGCATCAATACTTTTTTGCCATTCTTTTTCTGCTCGAATTTTATCTCCTTTGGCTTTATAAATGAATCCTAAGTCGGCTATGTACTTAGCTTGATTGGGGTATTTCTTTTTTACTTTTTTAACTAATGCAATAGCAGTGATATACTTTTCTTCAGCAGTTAGACATTTCAGATAATTGCTATAATAACTTAATATATTGACTTTCGTTTCTAAGTTTTTGTAAATCTCGTTGGCTTTATCACATTGTTTGCTATTGGCATATTTATTGGCAATCTTAAGGTTAGAGCTTGATTGCGCAGATAAGTTTAAAGCATAGATGCATAAGGTTATGAGTAAAATTAACCTCATTTATTGGTAATTGAAGGTTTGACTTAGTTGCTCTAGACTATCGAAACGTATTTCATAACTTTTATAGGCTGATTGAAATTCATTCAATTGAATTGATATTCCTTCAAAGGCTTGTTCTTCTCTTACAATGATAGTATTTAGTTCTTCCTTAGTGAAAATGGTGTTGTCAATGTCGTTTAGTAAGTTTTGTAGTTGCTCTTGATTTCTAATGATGTTAGTTACAAAACCTTTCTTTTGATTGGGTGCATTCTTGAATTGGCGTTTCATCAATTTCAAATCATTGAGGTAGGTCATAGTCTTTAGGCTAGGTTTCTTATCTGTGCTAAGCTTGGTTTGGGAATCGGCTAGCACTTCCTTGTAACGTTTCAAATTAGGACCTGATGAGCTGATGTCTATATTTTTAATGCTTTGTAAAAGACTATCATATTGTATGATTACTGCATTGACTTGTTTTTGCTCTTGTTCAAAAGTTGATGAAGAACAAGATGCTAAAATTCCGATGAGTATAAGTGCGATATATTTCATTAGTCGATGTATTTAAATCCAGTGTATGGCACCAAAGCTTTTGGTATTCTAATGCCTTTTTCATCCTGATGGTTTTCCATAATTGAGGCTACTATTCTTGGTAACGCTAAGGCACTACCATTCAGTGTGTGGCACAAAACGTTTTTCTTGTTTTCGTCTTTGTATCTCAATTTTAATCTGTTGGCTTGATAGCTTTCAAAATTTGAAATAGAACTAACTTCTAACCAACGTTTTTGAGCGGCTGAATAGACTTCCATATCATATGTAAGGGCTGAAGTGAAGCTCATATCGCCACCACAAAGTTTTGATATTCTAAAAGGTAATTCTAAATCCCTT
>CAXFLH010000089.1:0-6439 GCA_964003875.1 uncultured Flavobacteriales bacterium
TTTTAATTGGTGGTCAAGCTGTTATATTTTCAAAGGGATGGTTCTATATTTAAAGTGCTTTTATTATCTTTGTCTCAAACACATTTAGGATGAAAAATATATTCTACTTAACTCTTTCTTTAATTATTTTACATACTGTTGCTTGTGAAAAATCTGAGGATATTGGCACAAATATTATTAGCAATGATGCTATAGACTTACGTTCTGAACTTCAAGATGAAGGATACATTGAAACAATTGTTGACTCTATTAATAAACAAGAATGTTATTTTGAGGATTGGAAAAAAACAGTTATAACTCCTGTATCAGGCTTAATAGAGTTTTATGATGTTGATAGCAATTGGGTTGCTACAATTGATTTTGGCTATGGAGAATGTGACCAATGGGCTACAAAAACTTGGGATGTAACTGTTTTTCCAGAAAGTCCTGAAGGCGAAGAAAAATTTTCTGTTTTTTCATTCTATAAAAAAGAAAAGTAAAGAAGTCATATCCATTTTTTAAAAAGTGAGTTTTACGAGATTATTTTTTTTAAAAATTCAACTCTATATTTTGTATTCTTACAACAAAAAATTACGTTATTTTTGCTCCCATTGAAGTTGCGTAGGATTTATTGCGATTTTGTTTCAATAGTTAGAGTGAAAATTTAGATGATAAATAACACTTCAAATAGTAAATTAGGCAAACGTCTCAGCTTAATTAATCGTTATTTTAAAATAACGCAGTTTTATTCTTTTATTAAAAGTACTGCTTTTAAAGGAGCAATTCTTGCACTTATTTTTATTTTATTGTTATTATTTGTTGATTCCTTTGTTGTTGATATAGGTTCTTTACTTACTAATCTAGTTGAGACATGTTCTCCATTTGTTATTTTTTCAGTGTTTTTAGTGTCTGAATCATTATTAGGTTTATTACCTCCAGAAATATTCATTGCTTGGGCATCTAAGTCTTCAAACTCTTTTTTAAATCTTTTTCTTCTTTCTGCTATTTCTTATATTGGAGGTATCATTTCTTATTTTATTGGAAATAGATTGTTTTTAATACCAGCTGTCAAAAATTATATCGAACATAAAATTGCAAAGCACATTGTGAATTTAAGAAAGTGGGGGGGGATCTTCGTTTTTCTTGGAGCGGTTTCGCCTCTTCCTCATTCAATAGTGAGTATGTCATGTGGTCTAATTAAGTATAATTTCAAACACTATTTATTGTGGTCCTTATTTAGATTTGTCCGATTCCTTGTTTATGCTTTAGTCATCTTTCAAGTTTTCGATTAAATTTCTATAAATTTTAAAGATATTAATTCTTAAGGGCATAGTAGAAGTCGTAAAGACTATCAGGTTTCTGTTAAAATTATTTTTTATTTCTCCTTGTTGATGCTTTTTATTCTTTTATTATAATCTCAAAAATTTCATAAGTAAAGAATACTAGTTTATTACAATTTTGATTCTACTTTTATAGTTTTGAGAATTTATCTCTAAGATATAGACGCCGCTCGCAAGATTTCCTTTGCTTACGACTAGTTTTCTTTTATCAACATTTTTATACTCCCTTACTTTTCTTCCTTTTGTATCTATGATATAAATCAGTAATTCATTACTTTGGAGTTCAGATAAGTCTAATACGGCTTGATTTTTAAATGGGTTAGGATAAAGATTCACGCTAATTTCTTTAAATGTATCCTTAATATCAACATTAGATTGAAAACTTATATCATTTGAAAGTATAGAACAGCTATTAGTTGTAATTTGTAATTGATATATTCCACTAGTTGGTTGAATTAGCATACTATCTGTAGAAAAAGGTATGCCGTTTTGATACCATTGATACAAATACAGGTTATTTGATGATATCACATCGGAATAAATATTATTGTTGTTAGAATATATCGAAGCTGATATTATATCCTCGCATTTTTCGAAATGAGCCTTAAATTCTTGATAGTCGTTTAAACTAACAAATAAATTATCTTCTTCAGAAATCATATTATCATCTAAGTCGGCCCAATGGGTAAAGGTGTAGCCGCTGTCTGCAATAGCATTAAGACTTATTTCACAGCCGTTATAGTATACACCTTCCCAAGGAAAGTTTTGCAAGGATAAGGTGTTTAAATCAATTCGTCCTGAATTATTTGGAAAAATATCTATACTGATATCTACCATACCTTCTAGATTTAAAGTATTGTCTAACAAGTATCGTGCTGTACTCACTCTATTTGAATAATAACTTAAGATGTTATTTATGCTATTTTCCCATGCTGGCATAGAGCTTATAGTACCGTTCATATTATTAGAGTTTTCCCACCTTTCGATATGTCTTGGCATAGCATTATACATATCGTTTTTTATAATATTGGCTTTTTCTTCTGCATTTTCAAGAGATAGCGTAGTGTTAATCAAATCGGCATACCTATTGCTGAATTGGCACTTAAACTTTTGATTTTGTAATACCTGATTAAAAATTTGTGAGTGGTTATTGACATACGCTGGGTTCATAGCATACGCTAAGTAGTTGTCATAATAGCTTTGTCCAAAGTAACCTAATGCCCCATCTGTATCATACAGCACATAGCTCCATTTACCATTTTCTGTTTGGGGTCTCCATAGTTTGATATTATTAGCATTCCATGCAATTCCTAACCAATCCATATTTTGAATAAAGGTTTGAATGATGAAGTAATCCATATAGTTATCTACATTCCAAAAGGATGAAAAAAGCTCATAAAATCCATCGCTTTCAGGATCTTCATTCATAATTGAAAAAAAGGTGTTGTTTGCATTAAAATCAGTTCCTGCTAATACACTAAAAGAGTTTAACAAATCAATACTATCGGAGTTGAAACCATAATTGTCTTCGATGTAATGTTCGTCAATTTTTTCTCTTATTCCATATACTCCCCAGTATTCTCCATTTAAATAGGTTATACAAGGATGATAAGCCATATAATTAACATTTGTTTCAGCAGCAATTTTAGACATTATAGCATCTTGTATTTTATCTGTCCACGTATGTTGTCCACCATTTCTTAAATTGAAATTGTTGTAGCTTTCAATGTGACTTTTAGCAGGTATAATTGGTTCTTCAAGTCTTCCTGTATATTTAGATTTAAAATCTATTCTGAAAGATTTTTGTGGTTCTGCTCTAGACCAACCTCCATGTATTTCTAAATCGATACTTTCTTCAGCTTTTTTAGTCTTATCCTCGTCAAAATATTCTATTCTAGAAAATCGAGACCAAGGCTGCCAAAAATTACTTCCGAAGTAGGGATAATCAGGACTAGGGTTAGCTCCAAAAACGTAAATACCACTTTCTTCACTCCACAAGTTAATAGGGTCTGTATGAATTGAAAATACTGGTAGTTGATGGTTGTCTTCTTCAAAAATGAAAGTCCTGTCATTTAGTTTAGAGGGTAGTTTATTAGAGGCAAACGATCTGAATGAAAGGATAGTGTTTTCATATATGTTGAAAGGTTGTGTATATAGTATGTCATTTATCGTTGGTATTCTCCCGTCAGTAGTATAGAAAACAACTGTATTAGATTGAGGTTCTATTATAATTGTTTGTTCATTATCATACCAGCCTGATTCGATATTTAAATTTGCCTCGCTAGTTATTCCTAAAAAACAGATACTTGGAGCATTTGTAGAGTTTGGAGTTGTAATATCGAAATAGCACCATTGATTTGAGCCGTCAGGATATTTTCCCATAGAAAGACCAAAATATAAATCGCTAGTGATAAATGTACTATCCACAATTTCACTACCATTATACAAGGCGATATATTCAGATGTTGAGAGTTTAAAATTAGTGTGGTAAAAATCGTTTTCGCCGTTATTAAATTGTGTATTCTTTCCAGAGGCAAAGAAAGTAATGCGTTGGTAGGGCATCAAGATAATATCGGGTAGCGGCCATTTTTCGAGTTCATTTAAATTATCAGTTAAATAAAAATTAGATAAATTCTCAGCTTGATTGCTATTGTTATATATCTCTATCCAGTCACATTCTATATTGTTTTCATCGTATATACCTTTGTGGGCTGAAAACTCATTAATAACGACTTGGGAATAAGAATTACCATAAATTATTAGTGATAATAGAATTAAGAATCTTTTCATTATAAACATTTAAAAACGTTGACTTGCACCGAACATAGGTATGATAGCACCACCTAGAAGAGATGACATTAATAGTTGGACATCAAATGTTTTTGCTCCAGCACCATTTTTAGCACTTACTCGATTAATTTTTCTATAATACCTTACACCAGGACCACCCCAAGCGATAGGTTCATCATTTCCAATATTCACTAACCAAGCTTCAAAGACTAAGGAGAATCTTCTTGAAGTTCTAGTAATTCCACCGATATTTAAAGCTAATCTATCAATAGCATCCATATCGCCACTTGACATTTCATGAAGGTTATATCCAAAGCCTATTGATAAATTATTTTCTTTATTTCCAGTAGTTAAAACAGTATAAGGTAAGTTTATTAGAGAACTTTGATCATCACCAATAAAGTTAAATAAATCACCAACCCAAAAATATCCAAATGCAGTATTTAAATTCTTTTGTATTTCATGAACGTACTTAACATTTAATGTGGTTGGGAAACCAGCAAAAGAAGTTCCAAATCCGATAGAAAAATCCTCTGATATTCCGTACTGCATTTGCCATAAGAAAAAGTAGGAGTGTCCAAAGTATCCTTCTCCTTTTTCAAGACCAAAGGCTGATGGAGAGAAAAAATATCTAGTTTCGTGTAAGTTAGGAAACCAATATTCTCCGTTAACAATGTTATTTTCATTGGCTTCGTGTACCTGAGCTACCATAACTTTTGGTAAATACACTAGATCATTCAACAAGTCTTTAATCCAAATATTACCTTCTTTACTGTAAAGATAGGTTCCGATTATTGTAGTTCCATCTCTGAATTCAAAAATATATTTTTTATCTTTCAAAAGGTCTTGTGCAAAAACAGAGGAACAAATTAGAAATGCAAGGATTAAAGATAAAAACTTCATAAGTTTAGCTCGTGGTAATTTTTGTTAAAGTTATGAATATATATCAATAAATTTGTACTTATCTGAGTAAACTTACTTCTCCTTTAAATAAGTGTGACTTTCCTTTCATATCTACGACATCAATACGATAGGCATAAACTCCGTTTATAGCGTTTTTTCCGTCCCATTCTATCTCAATATCATTAGAATTAAAAACTAGCTCTCCCCAACGATTTACTATGCTAATGGTAAATGTTGCTATGCCATACCCTTCACATCCAAAAGTATCGTTGATTCTATCACTATCTGGCGTAAAAGCATCGGGAATGTAAAGCTCAAAATTGGGATGTACAATAACTTGTTTAGTAACACTATCTGTACAGCCAAATTCATTGGCTACAAATAACTTAATATCGTAATTACCAGCATTTTCATAATCGTGTTCAATATCGCTATCATAATATAGCTCAGTACTATCTCCAAATGACCATTCGTAATAATTAGCGAATAGCGATTGGTCATTGACATAAATAGTAGGCTCATTGATAGACGTTTCTCTAGGATATAGGGTGAATTCAGCCTTTGGTCTATTTCTAAGTATAAGATTGAATTCTTCGGAATTTTCACCATTACAGAAGGCATCCTTCAGATTGGATATTCTATAATAGCCCAAATCCGAAATTGATAGACTTTGTTGTCCTTCGGTCATATCCGAATAACTTAAAATAGTCTCGTTATTTAACTCAACGTCATAACTTAAAGGACTAACTCCTGTTGTAATTATATTTAAATGAATGCTACTATCAGCAAAGCATAAAAAGTCATTTGAAAAAATATTGACTTCAGGTTTTTTATTTAAGATTAGTAAAGATGTGTCTGAAGAATAACAATCTTCCAATTGAGCTCTTAGGTATAAGGTGATTTCTTGATTATTTAAATCCTCATCACTAAACTCATACTCTGTAAATGGAAGATTTTGATTTTGAAATGTTCCATCTCCACTTGTTGTCCAAAGATAGGAGCTAGCGTTAGTAGAACTTCCCTCAACAATTACATTTTCATCTTCACAAGCATAGGTTGTATCCTCTAAAATATTAATATTGGGTTGTTCCAAAAAATTAATATTTACTGATGAATTAGATTCACAGCCAAAGGCATTGGTTTCTGTCCAAGTAAAGCTGTTCACTCCATAAAAATCATTAATTACATCAGTTATTGGAGAATCTAATGAAGAAAGGCTAGCATTGTTTGATGACCAGAATCCAAGGTTCCCATAGTCATTAGCTTGTAATTGGTATTCTAGTCCACATACATTTGTGCTTGCTCCTGCATATGGAGTAGGGTTAGCATGAATGATTACTTCTATTGTGTCTTGATTAAAACAATTATTAATGTTACTGGCCGTTACTATAAATTCATATTGTCCTTCTTCTAATATGAAAGGAATA
>CAXFLH010000090.1:0-6360 GCA_964003875.1 uncultured Flavobacteriales bacterium
ATAATAATAAATTATCAATCAAACCTTAAAAAAAAAAATTGAAGAAAAAAAATCCAAATTATTTCTTATTAAACATTTATTAATCAAATATTAAATACTAATCAAAAAGTTTAATAATAACTAGTAAATTTAACAAATTAATTGGTTAACTACAATCACAAAAGAGACCAAGATGCCCAACTATCTTGAGTTTAAACAAAAACGTCTCAAGCTTACAAAAGTTGCTCAGAGACTTGCTAAGCGTTTCCGAGAAAAAGGATATGATTGTCCTGATGCTCAATCTTGGGCTATTAGGGTAGTTATTACTGGTCCTTGGAAGCTTTCAGTTTCTGTTAACCCAGATGTTTATTCATTTAAATATGGAACTGGAATTGAGACAGCACTTATCAAAAATGATAAGATAGAGTACATAGATGACATTGGTTATGATGATGTTCTTGGCTTTGAAAACTTCGAAGAAGTAGTTGAAGAAATTCTTAAAGTAGAAGAAGTAGCTGAATCACCAACTTTAGAGGAAACTCCTGTTGTAGAAGAAGTAGCTGAGGCAACAGCAGTTGAAGAAACTCCTGTTGTAGAAGAAGTAGTTGAATCACCAACATTAGAAGAAACTCCTGTTGCTGAAGAAAAAGTTCAAGTAAAATCTGAGAGAATGACTAGCCCAGAAGAAGATACAGATTTCGATTGGGAAATCTACGAAATGGGTAGTGTAGAATATACTGATGACGTTAGAAAGGAACTTGAAAAAGATTACGAAACTGCATTAAGTACTATCGATTCAGAGCAAGTACTTGATGGATCTGTAGTTTCTATTACAGATAGAGAAGTTATCGTAAACATTAACTACAAGTCTGACGGTATCATCTCAAGAAACGAATTCAGATACAACGAAGATTTGAAGGTTGGTGATACTGTTGAGGTTCTTGTAGAGAAAAAAGAAGACAAGAAAGGTCAGTTAATACTTTCTCACAAAAAAGCACGTGTATTACGTTCTTGGGAAAGAGTTAATGAAGCACACGATAATGATGTTATCCTAGAAGGATTTATTAAGTGTAGAACAAAAGGTGGTATGATTGTTGAGGTCTTAGGACTTGAAGCCTTCTTGCCAGGTTCTCAAATTGACATTAAGCCGATACGTGATTACGATGAGTACGTTGGTAAAAAAATGGAATTTAAAGTTGTTAAGATTAACCACGAATTCCGTAACGTAGTTGTATCTCACAAAGCACTTATTGAAGCTGACTTAGAAGAGCAAAAGAAAGAAATCATGTCTAAACTTGAAGTCGGACAAGTACTAGAAGGAATGGTTAAAAACATTACTTCTTATGGTGTATTTGTTGACTTAGGTGGTATAGACGGATTAATCCACATTACTGATTTATCTTGGGGCAGAGTAAATCATCCAGATGAAATCGTAAAATTAGATTCTAGAATTAACGTTGTTATACTTGAATTTGATGATGACAAGAAAAGAATTCAGTTAGGATTGAAGCAATTAGCAGCTCATCCTTGGGATGCTCTTGATAAAAAAGTCGCTATTGGCGACAAAATCAAAGGTAAAGTTGTTGTTGTTGCTGATTATGGTGCTTTTGTTGAAATACAAACAGGTATTGAAGCCTTGGTTCACGTTTCAGAAATGTCTTGGTCTACTCACCTTAGAAGTGCTAGTGACTTCTTGAAAGTAGGACAAGAGATAGAGGCACAAGTATTGACTTTGGATAGAGAGGAAAGAAAAATGTCTCTTGGAATGAAGCAGTTACAACCTGATCCTTGGGCAGAAATCGCCAAGAAATTCCCAACAGGAAGTAATCAAAAAGTAACAGTTAGAAACTTCACTAACTTCGGTATTTTCGTAGAGTTAGAAGAAGGTGTTGATGGTCTAATCCATATCTCAGATTTATCTTGGGAAAAGAAAATTAAGCATCCTTCAGACTTTACTAAGGTTGGTGAAGTTATCGAAGCTCAAGTTCTTGAATTAGACTTAGAAGCAAGAAAGCTAAGTCTTGGTGTAAAACAATTGTCCGCCAATCCATGGGATGGATACGAGAGTATATTCAACGAAGGTTCTGAGCACGAAGGTGAAGTTAAAGACATCACCAAAAATGGTGCTACCATTATCTTAACTCACGGTGTAGAGGCATTTGCTCCTAAAAGACATCTTGCTAAAGAAGATGATTCTAAAGTATCACTAGGTGAAAAACTAACCTTCCGTGTACTTGAATTCCAAAAAGATTCTCAGAAAATTATTGTTTCACATACTGTGATTTTCAAAGAAGTTAAAATGGAAGAAGCTAAAAAGACGAAGAAAAACGTCACTAAAGTTCAGCAATCTCAACAGAAAAGTACTCTTGGAGATATGGACGAGTTGATAGCTTTAAAAGAGAGTATGGAAAAAGATGCTACTAAAAAGAAGAAGTAATCTTCCTGTAATGAATAAGAAAGGCCCTATTTTCATAGGGTCTTTTTTTATACCATAGATAGAATAAATAATTTATATTTGTTTTTTGAAATGAGAAAGCCCAAAAGCATACTCGATAACCAACAAATTCAAATCATAATCAACCGATTGTGTCAACAGTTGGTTGAAAATCACGACGATTTTTCTAATACTATTTTGATTGGACTTCAACCTAGGGGTGTACAGCTTTGTCAGCGTATCAAAGCCTGTTTAGAATCCATAAATTCTAAGTTTGAACTGCAATTAGGTAGTCTTGACATCACTTTCTACAGAGATGACTTTAGAAGAAGAGAAGACCCACTTGTTGCTAGCAGCACCTCTTTAGATGTTTCTTTAGAAGGTAAGAAAGTTGTGATAATAGATGATGTTTTATATACTGGTCGTTCTGTTAGAGCTTCTTTAGATGCTTTATTGGATTATGGACGTCCATTGTCCATCGAATTGCTAGTACTTATCGATAGACGATTGAGTCGTCATGTGCCTATACAACCCGATTATGTAGGCTGTACAATTGATGTAGTTGCTGATGAAAGAGTATCCGTGGAATGGGGAGATAACGAACGTGTAATTTTAAAAAGTGAATGAGTACTTTAAGTGTCAAACATCTTTTAGGAATTAAAAATCTTCAAAAAGAAGATATAGACCTTATTTTCAAAACTGCAGATAATTTCAAAAAGGTTATAAATCGACCAATACGAAAGGTACCATCTTTACGAGACATCACTATTGCGAATTTGTTTTTTGAAAATTCTACACGAACAAGATTGTCCTTTGAGTTAGCCGAAAAACGTCTTTCAGCAGATACACTTAATTTTTCGGCAGCATCGTCATCTGTTAAAAAAGGAGAAACGCTCATTGACACTGTTAATAATATTTTAGCGATGAAAGTGGATATGATAGTTATGCGTCACCCCGACGCTGGCGCTTCTACTTTCTTAGCTAATCATATAGATGTGCCAATAGTCAATGCTGGAGATGGTGCTCATGAACATCCTACTCAAGCACTTTTAGATGCTTATTCTATACGAGAAAAGTACGGTGATGTAAACGGTAAAAAAGTGGTTATTGTTGGTGATATTCTACATTCTAGAGTAGCATTGTCAAATATATTTTGTCTAAAAATGTTAGGCGCTGAAGTTAAAGTATGTGGCCCTTCAACGCTTATGCCAAAGTACATAGAATCATTGGGCGTTGCTTACGAACCAGACCTAATGACTAGCTTAGAATGGTGCGATATCGCTAATATGTTACGTATTCAATTGGAACGTCAAGACACTAAGTTCTTTCCATCTCTAAAAGAATATAGTATGATGTATGGATTGAATAAGGAACGTCTTGACTCTCTGTCTAAGCAGATTACAGTGATGCATCCTGGTCCTATGAATAGAGGCGTGGAAATAACTTCCGATGTTGCAGATTCTAAACAAGCCATTATTCTAGACCAAGTAGAAAATGGTGTAGCTATACGTATGGCAATATTGTATTTGTTAGCCAATAGCATTAAAAAATAAGATGTCACACAGCCACCAAATTCAGAAAAATTGCTTGATAGTTCACTTGTCAGAGATTGAAGATGATTGGTCTTTTATCAACTCACTTTTTAGTCAAGATTGTAAACACCTTATATTGGACCTCTCAGAAGTTTCAAATCTAAATACCGAACATTTAACAAAGTTTACTACATTTGGTAAAAATCTTGTTCAAACTAATTCGTTCGTTATGATTTCAAATCAATTTTTACGCGATGAATTCTTGGTAGTGCCAACACTGCAAGAAGCTTTTGATATTATTGAAATGGAAGATATTGAACGCTCACTTAAAATCTAGTATATTATGAAGAAAAGTTTACTATTTACACTATTATTCTCATTAAGTTTAACTGTCCTTGCACAACAAAGCCCTTGTATTCCTGATGCCTCTTTGCAGGATTCAACTTTTGGATTATGGCCAGACACCATTCAAAATCTTCCAATTGCACAGTTAGACACCTATTATGAAGAGCACATACAAATCAAAACACCAAATACAGTAGGAGAGGTAATGGGCGACCCTTATGAAATTGAAGTTTTAGGTTTTCCTGTTAATATTGCACCACTAGAAATCGATAGTATTAAGTTAGTCGGTGTTAATGGCTTACCCTCTGTAATGTCAACATACCTTTCAAATTCAGACTCTGTTTTTATGGGTAATGATATTGCTTGTGTAACCTTATTTGGCACACCTAGTGTAGATGAATTAGGTACTCATGACATAAGTTTGATAATTGATGGTTGGATTAATGTCTCTGTTATTGGAACTGTATCTTTGTTTGAGCAGTTGGGCGATTATGAAACTATTGATGGATATAGATTAGTTGTTCAGTCTGAAATGGTTTCTATTGATGAAAATAACAACTTGTCGTTTTCTGTATCCCAAAACTCACCCAATCCATTTTCTAACAGAACTAGCATAGAATTTAATTCTACTAATGAAGGAGAATACCTTTTTTCTGTAGTCAATTTATTAGGTGAAGTACAAGACCATAGAATAATAAATGCTAATTACGGTAGCAATAAAATAGATGTTGATGCTTCGGCTTTATCTTCTGGTATTTATTTTTACACTTTGAGTAACGCTCATGTAATGATAACTAAAAAAATGATAATCAATAAGAATTAATGTCATTCGAATTAACAATACTAGGCTGTAATTCAGCTATCCCTACAAACCATAGAAAACCTACCGCTCAGTTGCTGAACGTGGCTGAGCGTTTTTTTTTAATCGACTGTGGTGAAGGCACTCAGCTACAATTGAGGAAATACAAAATAAGAATGCAAAGCATTCAACATATTTTTATTTCTCACCTGCATGGCGATCACTATTTTGGTCTAATAGGCTTTATTTCTACTATGCATTTGTTGGGCCGTGAAAAAGAATTGAATATTTATGCTCCTGCAGAGCTTAAAGAAATAATTTATATTCAATTGGCGGCCTCTAAAACAGAATTGCGTTTCCCTTTATTTTTTCATGAATTTGGTTTTGACGAACCAGAATTGTTAATGGAAAGTAACAACTTAACAGTTCATACTATTCCACTTTCTCATTCATTACCTTGTTGTGGTTTTTTATTCCAAGAAAAGACTAAGCCTAGACGAATGAGAAAAGAAAAAATAGAAGAATATAATATTCCTATTGAGGCAGTTCCCGCTATTAAGGCTGGAGGAGATTATTTGCTTGCCGATGGTTCCGTAATACCTCATTTAGAGTTGACACGAGGTGCTCAATTGTCTCGCTCATTTGCTTTTTGTAGTGATACTTCTTATCACGAAGCAATCATACCACAGATAAAAGGTGTAGATATGCTTTATCACGAAGCGACTTTTTTAGATGAATTGAAAGAAAGAGCAAGACAAACCATGCATTCTACAGCTAAAGAAGCTGCAACAATTGCTTCTAAGGCTCAAGTTGGTAAACTCATTATAGGTCATTATTCTCAAAGATATTTTGATTTAAGCCCCTTGTTAGATGAGGCACAAGCTGTTTTTCCAAATACATATTTAGCTACAGAAGGGGAAAAGTTTGAATTAAAACGTGAATATGATTCTGATAGCTGATAGTGGTAGTAGCACAACAGAGATACGCTTGTTAGATGGCGACACTATTTCTCAGTTTTATTGTATGGGATTGAACCCCTACATTGTTGATGAGCATATTATTAGAGATACATTATCACAATTAGATATTCCTTTTGATAAGATAACAGAACTTCATTTTTATGGTGCTGGTTGTGGTTCTTCCGAAAAATCTGATATCATGCAGGCTATATTGCAATCTGTTTTCAGTTGTACAAATGTTATGGTTTATTCTGATTTATTGGCGGCTGCACGTTCATTGTTGCAAAAAAAAGAAGGGGGAATAGGGATTTT
>CAXFLH010000091.1:0-5946 GCA_964003875.1 uncultured Flavobacteriales bacterium
CTCAAATGAGAAGCCTTTTGAAAAAAAGCCTATTAATCAATTATAGACTATTCACATGCTTAGCTAACTTAGATTTTAAATTGGCAGCTTTGTTTTTGTGAATGATATTTCTTTTTGTCAGTTTATCTAACATAGACTCTAAAGAAGGTAATAAAGCTATAGCTTCTTTCTTATCAGTAGTAGCTCTTAACTTTCTTACAGCATTACGAGCTGTTTTGTGATAATAACTATTAGCAGCATTTCTCTTTGCTGTCTGTCTTATTCTTTTCTTTGCTGACTTGTGATTAGCCATATTTTTTATAATTATCTGTTAAAAAGGAGCGCAAATGTATTAATTTATTTGCTAATAATGGTTTTTTCTATTAAAAAAGAACTTGTAGATACTTTTTACAAACGGATCGCTCGTATCATTTCTCTTTTTCCAGGAGGCCCAGCCAGAGATTCTAACTGCAATCCTAAAGATTTCAAAATGCGTTTGACTTCCCCTTTTGCACAATATGTTACCAAAACACCACCTCTATTTAAAATTTTGACCATCTTCTCAAGGATATCTTTTTGCCACAATTCGGGCTGAACACGAAAACCAAAGGCATCGTAAAAAATTAAATCAAAAGTGGTGTCAAACTCATATTCTTGAATTGTGTTGTGTATTTTAAATAAATGAAAGTGAGTTGAAATCTCAGTAAGCATATCCCAAGAACTCGTATGCAATTTGTTAAAGATATGTTCTTCAGAAAATGCATCTAAGAAATCGACATAATCTAACTGATTTACTAATTCAAGAGATAAAGGTTCTTTTTCTATGGCATAGTAGTTTATAGAACGATGTTGATCTAATCCGTAGAGATATGACAAAAAAGTATTTAGACCTGTACCAAACCCCATTTCAAAGATTGATATTTCTTGAGATTTAATAAGGTCAAGGCCATTTTTTATATAAACATGCTGAGCCTCACTAATTGCACCATGAGTGGAGTGATAATGTTCATTACATTTAGGAATTTTTAGGGTTTTACTACCATCATTAGTCGCTATGATTTTCAAGTTTAGCATTACACAAATTAAGTATATTTTATTAGCTTTGCTGACCCAATCTCACAAAAAACATGGCAAAGAAAAAAACTGTTACCAATAAAAAATCCATTGCTTTTTTAGAACAATATCTCAACAATGCTTCGCCAACAGGCTTTGAAAGTGAAGGTCAAAAGCTATGGCTAGATTATATCAAACCTTATGTAGATGATTATTTTGTAGATACATATGGCACTGTTGTTGGTGTTATTAACCCAAAAGCTAAGTATAAAGTAATAATAGAGGCTCATGCTGACGAAATATCTTGGTTTGTACACTACATTACCAAAGATGGCTTCATTTATTTAAGAAGAAATGGTGGCAGCGACCATCAAATAGCACCTTCTAAAAGAGTTAATATTCATACTGATAAAGGTATTGTTGATGCAGTATTTGGTTGGCCTGCAATACACACTAGACATGGGGGCGAAGAAAAATCTCCAAAATTGGATAATATTTTCTTAGACTGTGGTTGTACAACTAAAGAAGAAGTTGAGAAACTTGGTGTTCATGTAGGTTGTGTTGTTACTTACAAAGACGAATTCATGATATTAAACGATACATTCTATGTAGGTAGAGCATTAGACAATAGAGTCGGTGGTTTTATGATTGCAGAAGTAGCAAGACTTCTCAAAGAAAATAAAAAGAAATTACCGTTTGGACTATATATAACAAACTCTGTACAAGAAGAAGTTGGTTTGAGAGGGGCACAAATGATTACGGAAAGAATTAAACCAGATGTGGCTATTGTTACTGATGTATGTCATGATACCCAAACACCAATGATAAACAAAATTAAACAAGGTGATTTGTTTTGTGGTAAAGGACCTGTTTTAACTTATGGTCCTGCTGTACAGAATAACCTTTTGAATTTAATTATTGATACAGCAGATAAAAACAAAATACCATTCCAAAGAGCAGCAGCATCACGTGCAACAGGTACAGATACTGATGCTTTTGCGTACTCAACGGGTGGTGTTGCCTCTGCTCTTATTTCATTGCCATTGAGATACATGCACACTACTGTTGAAAGCGTACATAAAGATGATGTTGATAATGTTATCAAATTGATTTACAATGCGCTGCTCAATATAAAAGATGGTCACGACTTTAGATACATCAAATAGAAATTTTAAGCTTATGAAAATTACTAAAACAATACAGTCCAAAATAGAACAAACAGACTTTGATAATTTGTCGTTTGGCAAGTGTTTTAGTGACCATATGTTTAGCATATCTTTTAAAAATAATGAATGGCAAAAGCCTGAAATACTTCCTTATGGACCACTAAGTTTAAATCCAGGAACACATGTTTTTCATTATGGTCAAGCTATTTTTGAGGGAATGAAAGCTTATAAAAATGAACAAGGTGAGACCCTTTTATTTAGACCTCAAGAAAACATAAAAAGACTAAATCGCTCTGCCGATAGGATGTGTATGCCTAGAATTGACGAAGCCATCTTTATGCAAGGTCTAACTACATTATTAGAAATTGATAAAGATTGGATACCTAATTCAGAAAGTATGTCATTATATATTCGCCCATTTATGATTGCCAATAGCGAATTCATTCGTGCTACTCCAGCAAGCGATTTTAAATTTATGATTATAACATCGCCAACATCTACTTATTATGCAGGAAAAACAAATCTGAAAATTGAGCAAAAATATGCCCGTTCTGTTGTCGGCGGTACAGGCTTTGCTAAAGCAGCAGGTAACTATGCCGCTGCCTTTGCCCCTACCAAAAAAGTACAAAATGAGGGCTTTACACAAATCATATGGACAGATGCCATAAGTCATGAATACATTGAAGAATGTGGGACTATGAATATTATGTTTAGAATAGATGATAAAATCATCACTCCTAAATTAAGTGAAAGTATATTAGGTGGAATTACTAGAGATAGTATCATTACTATTGCCAAACAAAAAGGCATTGAGGTTGAAGAACGAAGAATCTCAGTTTCTGAAATTATAGAACACTATAACAATGGACGCTTAAAAGAAGCCTTTGGCGTTGGTACGGCTGTAACCCTAAACCCAATAGACTCCATTACCTTTAACGATACTGTGATAGATATTGAAAAAATTAACGAAAACTCTTACGCCACCTTACTAAAAAGTGAATTGCTAGGCATTCAATACGGTAAGATTGAAGATGTTAATGGCTGGACATTTAAGGTGTAAATGTCATTTTGTAATGCTTAATGCCTGCTTCTTCGAATATTTCTCCATCTTTTTCAAAGCTTAACTTTTGATAAAAATCTACAGTCTGTATCTGAGCGTGTAGATAAATCTTTTGCTTCATAGGCAAGACATCTTTCAATACTTCTTCAACAAGACGTTTTCCCACACCGCTGCCCCTAAATTTAGCAAGCACTGCAAAACGTTCAAGCTTTATGCCTTTATCGGTGTTTCTCCATCGAGCAACCCCACAACTGACATCATTCTTTGTTATTAAATAATGTCTTGCTGAGAATTCAAAATTATCGTGTTCATCAGACTCGCTAACACCTTGTTCGACAACAAATACCTCGTTTCTGACTTGCCGAACATCAGAAAACTTATCGTCATCAACATTTAGTCTATAAACTTTTAACATACTTTTCCAAAATACCTTTGATATCGGGCTTGAAGTAATTTGCTCCCTTCAAAACTTTACCATCTTCCCTAAAAATTGGCTGATTATTTTCATCAAGTTTTGACATATTACTTCTTTGAATTTCATCAAAAATTTCACCAATAACATCTTGCATGCCATGCTTTAAAACTGTGCCACACCATATGTATAGCATATCACCTAAGGCGTCTGCAATTTCTACCATATCGCCATTTTGACAAGCTTCTAAATACTCTTCATTTTCCTCTTGCATTAGACGGTGTCTTAATAAAAAAGTAGATTCATCAACAATAGCTTTAGGTGTGTCTTCGTTGCCGATTAAGAAAACTTCATGAAACTTTTTAACCTTGTTAATTTTGTCAATCATATTATTTTTTAATTACTTAAAATCGTTATTCAAAATAAGTTAATTTTGTAAGAAAATTTATAAAATATAGAACAATAATGAAAAAAATAGCTTTAGCTATAAGTACCCTATTAATTTTTAGTGCATTTACTTTCATTCATGTAGATACCTATAAAGCCAATATCAAAAATAGTAAACTAGTTTGGCATGGAGAAAAGTTAAGTGCTAAACACTTTGGAAACATTCAACTTAAAAGTGGTGAACTTAGGATTAATTGCGACGGAAGATTAGTAGGCGCAAAATTCGTAATTAACATGAGATCTATCACTAACCAAGACATTGAATCCAAGCAATATAAAGCAATGCTAGTTGATGATTTGAAAAGCAGTAGATTTTTCGATGTTGAAAAATACCCTGAAGCTATTTTCGAACTCCTAAGGTCAACACCATTAGGAAAGAATAAGTTTAATCTTTTAGGTCAACTCAATATCAAAGGTAAGCTAGCCCCTGTTAATATTCCTCTTGAGCTGAAATATAAAGACAATGGCAAGGTGTTAGCGGTTGGTGAATGTAGTTTTGACCGAACTAAATATGGATTAAAGTACGGCTCCAACTCTTTCTTTGACAACTTAGGAGATGAAGCTATTTCAGACATTATCAGACTCGAATTCGAAATTGAATTAGAAAAATAATGGAAAATATTACTCAAGGCCATTGGATTTTTGCAGCCATTTTTGCTTTTTCATTCGTATGTTATCTCATTTGGTCGTACCGTAAAGAATTAAAGCTTAATAAAATACATTATAGAGGAAGCTCATTGTTTATTCTATCTGTAATAGTAATAGCTTTTGTAATCTATGTTTTTAGAGGATATATGAAATAACTTTTTATACTTAAATTAGCCATTAATAAATTTGCTACAAATGAAGTTTCTCAAAATAATTCTGTATAGCTTATTAGGAATAATGTTCATATACCTTATTTCAAATCTATTCTTTAGTGAAAAATTTAAAGTTTCTACAAGTATTGATATCGATAGTAGCCCTTATATCGTTTACGACCAAATTAACAATTTTGAAAATTGGGTAAATTGGGATCCTTGGATAGAAACCGATACAACCATAAAAATGAGTATATCTGACATAACTTATGGTGTTGGTGCTTACAGAACTTGGGACAGTGAAAATTCTGGTAACGGCAAAATGGAAATTACAAACAATAAATACATTAAAGAAATTGATTTCAAAATTACAATAGAAAATAATAGCCCTTTTATGGCTTCATTTTATTTGGAAGCCATTAATAATAAGGTTAAGGTAAGTTGGGAAAATAGTGGTGAATTACCTTTTTTGGCACGTATCTTTGGACCCGTCATTAGCAAAATGATGAAAGGTGATCATGAAAAAGGACTTAAAAACCTTAAAAATTATTGTGAAACTATTCTATCAAAAAGTAGCGAAGTAAAGATACAAGAATGGGATTCACAAAAAATAATTGCAATAATCGATACTTGCTCTAGCTCAAATATTAGTCAATCTTTAAGTGAAATATATCGTAAAACCTTTGATTATATAAGCACTAATAACATAATATCTCTTGAACAACCCTTTGCACAATACCTATCATTCCCCCAAAAACCAGGAGATAATGACTGGATTATATTAAGAGCAGGAGCTTTTCTAAAAACTAACATCAAAGACTCCTTGAGAAATGGAATGAACTTTTATCAAACATTACCTAAACTAACAGCACAAGCTACTCATTTTGGAGACTATCGAACAATTTTTGACACGCATGAAAAAATTAAAGACTTTTGTCAAGAAAATAATTATTCGACTGCTAGTAGTCCATATGAAATCTATGTTACTAATCCTAGCCAAACTCCTAATCCTGATGAATGGCAAACACG
>CAXFLH010000092.1:0-5887 GCA_964003875.1 uncultured Flavobacteriales bacterium
AAATTGCCAATAGGCGTTTATACCTACTCCGTCACAATTTTATGTTAAAGATGCTAAAATTTTCAAGCAAAATGGTTACGTCAATCTAGTTCGATAGCCAATAACTTATTTTCATTTCTTATGGATTATTCTAATCAATTTCACATCTTTGTGGGTAGTGATTTATGTTGATGTCATATTACCTTTACCTCTTCAAAATAGCTTTACTTATGAAGTGCCTTCTGAATTTGAAGCTATTCAAGAAGGTATGCGTGTAGTCGTGCAGTTTGGTCAAAAAAAATTCTATGCAGCCATTGTTTTTAAAATACATAATGAAACTCCCAAAAACTATAGAGCAAAGCCGATAATTAATGTTTTAGACCATCAGCCAATAATTTC
Organism: uncultured Flavobacteriales bacterium; assembly: GCA_964003875.1. Classification (GTDB taxonomy): domain Bacteria; phylum Bacteroidota; class Bacteroidia; order Flavobacteriales; family UBA7312; genus UBA8444. The sequence continues at coordinate 379 of CAXFLH010000092.1, forward strand.
AAATCAACAATTTAAGTTGTGGAAATGGATAGCTAATTATTATTGTTGTAGCTTAGGTGATGTTATGCATTCTGCATTGCCCTCTGTATTGAAACTTTCTAGTGAAACAAAATTGAAAATCACAGAAAATGAAGTTGATAAAACTACATTAAATGATAAAGAGTTTTTAGTAATTGAGGCTTTAGAAATACAAAAGGAATTGAGCTTAAATGAGGTTTCTAAAATATTGAATCAAAAAACCATCTTTCCCACTATTAAATCATTACTTTCTAGAAAAGTAATTTTATTATTAGAAGAGTTAAACGAACAGTATAAGTCTAAATCAATCCGTCTAGTATCTTGTTTAAATAAAGATATAGATTTTAAAATTTTTAAGAATGCTAAAAAGCAAGAGCATGTCTTTCGTTCATTCATTGATTTATGTAAAGAAAATAATACACCTTCAATCACTGTCAAAGAATTGTTAGAGGTCACGTCATCTTCTCATCAAACGCTTAATGCTTTGGTAACAAAGGGTATATTTTCTATTGAAGAAAAAGAAATTTCAAGAATAGAAGTTTACGAAAATGAAGATTTAATTTCTTTTGATTTAAGTGATGAGCAACAAAATGCTTTAAATCAAATTCAACAATCCTTTGAAAGTAAAGAGGTGGTATTACTTCACGGTGTAACCTCAAGTGGTAAAACGGAAATTTTTATCAAACTCTTACAAGATTTTATAGCTAGAGGCGAACAAGTACTCTATTTGTTACCAGAAATAGCATTAACAACACAAATTATAAATCGTTTACGAAAACATTTTGGTGATAAGGTTGGTGTATACCATTCTAAATTCAATAATAATGAAAGGGGGGAGATATGGTCTGAAGTGTTAAATACTAATCGTTTTCCTATAGTATTAGGGACTCGATCATCTATTTTTTTACCTTTTCATAAATTAGGTTTAATAGTTGTTGATGAGGAGCACGAAAGTTCTTTTAAACAGAAACAAAGTTCGCCACGATACAATGCTAGAGATACGGCTATTATGTACGCCAATATACTTGGAGCAAAAGTATTGTTAGCTTCAGCAACGCCCTCATTAGAAACTTATCATAATGCTTTGTCTCAAAAATATGGATTGGTAACTCTATCAACTAGATATGGGGGAGTAAAAATGCCTGAGATAGATATTGAGGATATCAAATACGTTACTCATAGAAAACAAATGAAAGGTGCTTTTTCACCTCGTTTGTTAGAAGAGATTGAAAAATCTTTACACAATAAACAACAAGTTATTTTATTTCAAAATAGAAGAGGTTTTGCACCAGTGTACAGTTGTATATCTTGCGGTTGGACTGCTAACTGTCAAAGCTGTGATGTAAGCCTAACTTATCATAAGCAACAACAGTTATTAAAGTGCCATTATTGCGGGTACTCAGAAAATCTAGTCAAAAAATGTAAAGGATGTGCAAGTATGGAGGTTCAAATCAAAGGATATGGCACAGAAAAACTCGAAGAAGAATTACAGCCTTTTTTCCCTGATACTGTTATTAAGCGTTTAGATTTAGATACAACTAGAAGAAAAAATGCCTATCAAACTATACTTAACGATTTTGAAAATAGAAAAATTGATATCCTCATAGGTACTCAAATGCTAACTAAAGGACTTGATTTTGATCACGTTTCACTTGTCGGTATAATAAATGCTGATGCCATATTGAATTTCCCTGATTTTCGCTCTTATGAACGTTCTTATCAGTTAATGGCTCAAGTAGCGGGAAGGGCTGGTAGAAAAAATAAACAAGGCAAAGTACTCATACAAACCTATTCTGCCAATCACGATATAATTCAAGCTGTAAAAGGAAACGATTATCTCAGTATGTATCATTCTGAATTACTAGAGAGAAAAGCGTTTAATTATCCTCCTTATTTCAAATTACTTTTAATCATTGTTTCTCATAGAGATTATAATCTAACTAATCTAGCTGCTAGAGAATTAGCCTTAGTTTTACGTCAATCTTTTAGTCAAAATGTTCTTGGTCCAGAATACCCACCTGTGTCAAGAATCAAAAACCGTTACCTTAAAAATATTTTAGTGAAAATAGGTGCTGACTTATCATTACATCAGTCAAAAAAGCATATTTTGAAAGTGATAGATTCAGTACATAAAATGCCTCAATTTAAATCGGTACGTTTCACAATAGATGTTGATCCTCAATAGTTTCTACAGCTTTTCCACAACACATCGTTTGGTGTTGGGGCAGTTATGCTTATGAATTCTTTCTTAATTGGGTGTATAAAATTTATTTTCCTTGCGTGTAGGTGTATGCTTTTATCCTTATTAGTTCTGTCAAAACCATATTTTATATCACCTTTGATTGGGCTGCCAATTTTGGCAAGTTGAACTCTAATTTGATGGTGTCTACCAGTTTTTGGACTGACTTCTAATAAATGATAGTTATCTAAGGAATGAATAAGCTCATAACTTAATTCTGAACGTAAAGCATGATTACCTTCTCTGTTAAATGCTTGAGATTTATTTTTAGCCTGATTTTTTAATAGGTAGTGGACTAAAGTATCGTTAGTATTTTGAGGTTTATTTTTCACGATGGCCCAATACGTTTTTTGGACTTTCTTCTCTCTGAACATTTCATTTAACCTACTTAGGGCTTTGCTTGTTCTTGCAAAAAGTATAACGCCACTAACCGGTCTATCTAATCGGTGTATTACACCTAAAAATACTTCTCCAGGCTTATTATATTTTTTTTTGATATAATCTTTAACATATTCGACTAGGGGTTTATCTCTAGTCTTGTCGCCTTGTACAATGTCAGACGCTTTTTTATTGACTGCAATAATATGATTATCCTCGTAAAGGACTTCTAGCATTTAGTATTGTTCTTTTTTATTAGGAAAATCAGTAGTTTTCACATCAGATACATATTGACTAACAGCACTTTTAATATCTTCGTATAAATTGAGATATCTTCTTAAAAAACGAGGACTAAATTCGTGTGTCATACCTATCATATCATGAAGTACTAGTACTTGTCCATCAACGCCGCTTCCAGCACCAATACCGATGACAGGAATGCTTAGCTTTTCAGCAACCTTAGTCGCTAATTTGGCAGGTATTTTTTCTAACACAATACCAAAACAACCTGCTTTTTCAAGAAGCAATGCATCTTCTATTAGTTTTTTAGACTCAGCTTCTTCTCTAGCCCTTACGGTATAAGTACCGAATTTATAAATAGACTGTGGCGTAAGCCCAAGATGACCCATTACAGGAATACCAGCAGTAAGGATTCGTTCAACAGATTCTAATATTTCACTCCCACCTTCCATTTTTACAGAGTGTGCGCCTGACTCTTTCATAATGCGAATTGCTGAATTTAGAGCTTCTTTGGAATTACCTTGATATGTGCCAAATGGCATATCAGCAACGATTAGCGCTCTATCAACAGCTCTTACGACTGAGGCAGTATGATATATCATTTGATCTAGAGTAATTGGAAGTGTAGTCTCATGACCTGCCATTACGTTTGAGGCAGAATCCCCTACTAATATAACGTCAACACCACCGGAGTCAACAATCTTTGCTAAGGTGTAATCGTATGCTGTAAGCATAGATATCTTTTCTTTATTTTGCTTCATTTCAAGAAGCGAGTGGGTGGTTATTTTTTTATAAACCTTTTTATGAACGGACATTGTTAAAATTTTAAAATGAAGGTATCTTCGAAACCTTTACTGCTTATTTACAACAAGTAACCTCTTGCTTAACTAAAATTATCAAACTTACCAGCAATATAAATGACTTGTTGTGCTTGAGTATGAATAGTAGTTAAGTTTTCAATACCTTCAACATCAATTTGTCAAATATACCCAATTGTACTCTATTTACCACATCTTTTGAACTTTCTGATGCTTCTTCTTCAGAATATAAGCTCAAAATCTCATTTTGAAGTTATTTGTTTTTCTTACCAGCTTTCTCAAGATTCTGCAAATTGAACAGTAATTTGTTTTTGTTCTTCACTGTTATAGATAATAATGTAGTTGTCACAATTGACCAAGCTAGAAAAAGTTGAATTGTTAGAATTAAAATTTCTTTTTGGAACTCTTCTATTTATAATGTTTGTGCATAAAGATTTAGGCATATTGAGAGCCCCATTAGTAGTTTACATTTTTTTTCATTGTTTTAAGAAATTGATAAAATGTACAAAGTGAAAATCAGAATTAAAAGTATAAATTTGCCATTATGAAAAAAAGTTACTATTTGTGTTTGTTAGCACTGACTACTTTATTGGCTTGTGAGACAGATTTTGAGGTCAATGCACCTTGGAAAGAAACGGCTGTAATCTATGGATTACTTGATCAGACTGTCGACACTCAACGTGTGATTATTTACAAAGCTTTCTTAGGACAGGAAAGTGCTTACACAATGGCGCAGGAAGCCGATTCATTTTACTATCCAAAAGATGATTTAGAAGTTTTTCTTTATGGTTTGGATAACGATGGAGATACTTTACAAGAAATCGAACTTGAATATCAACTTACAAATAATAGATTTAATACAGGTTTTGATACCATTTTTTCAACCGAGTATTCTGTGGAGTATATTACAGCAGAACCACTAAATCATTCTTTGACCTATCATCTTTATGTACATAATGTAGTATCAGACTATGTAGCTCGTTCCTCAACAAAACTCATTGAGCCACTTGAAATAAACCCAGGCTTTACGGATGAAATCACATTTTATAAAAATAATGAATATAGAATACATAGGTTGAGATGGACTTCTTCAACTTTTGGTAAGATTTATAAGCCCTTTATGCGTTTTTACTACTATGAAAAAAACCTTACTACTGACGAAGTAATTCGTAAATATAAAGACTTAAGTTTTCCTCAAATGTATTCTCAGTCTATTAGCGGCAATCAGAATATGGAGTTAGCTATCACAGGAGAAAATTTCTTTTATTTTGTTAAAAATAGTATTGAGGAAAACATCAATATTTTGAGGATAAACGCTAAAAATTTAGAAGATGGTTTTCCAGAATACGATTATTGGCAAGGAGGAATTGATTTTTATTTCTTAGTAGGTGGAGAGGCCATTGCTCAATACATTGAAATTAACAATTTACCATCGGTAATATTCCAAGACCCGCCAACTTATACTAACATTGAAAATGGTAGAGGTGTCTTTTCTTCTAGATTAAATGCTGAATCTTTCGGTAAATTTCTTGATATTCCTACGCTTATGGAGTTAGCTAATGGAGATGTAACAGACGAGCTTAATTTTATAGAACCTTAAAATCTGTCATATTGTCTTTTTTTTCTGAATTTATGTCATTTTTTTAAATAATTTTATTTTGGCATAGCCTTTGCTTCTTACTTAGTCAAACAATGCAACAAATTAAAATTATATAAAATGAGTAAAATTATTGGAATTGATTTAGGAACTACCAACTCTTGCGTTTCTGTTATGGAAGGTAACGAGCCAGTTGTAATTCCTAATAGTGAAGGTAAA
>CAXFLH010000093.1:0-5714 GCA_964003875.1 uncultured Flavobacteriales bacterium
AAAATTATCTGATGTGGTTTTTAGTGGCATTATTAATGAATTGGATTCTGACTTTCAATCGGTTCAAGTTTAATGTGAAATTAGGTTTTGGCTTATTGATTTCTCAAGTTCTTTTTTTCACTTTACAATCGTTTAATTTTTAGTAATGGAGTTTTTAGAGAATCATTTTTTCTATTTCATTTTAATGCTTTTGTCACTAGCTTACCCTCTGGCGCAGAGTTTCGAAAGACGAATTTATTATTATAAAAAGTGGCATCATCTATTACCATCTATTCTTTTGATGATGCTATTGTTTATTCCTTGGGATATATGGTTTACTCATTGGTCAGTCTGGCAATTTAACAGCGACTACATATGTGGCCTAAGAGTGTTTTTATTGCCTATTGAGGAATGGTTATTTTTTGTCATAATTCCCTTTGCTTGTGTCTTTATTCATGAGGTATTAAATTATTTTTTTAACAAAGAATTAGAGTCTAATACTTATGTTAAAATTTCATTCGTACTTGCGTTAATACTAGCAGTATCATCTGTGATATGGTCAAATAAATTATATACACTAGTTTGTTTTAGCCTAACTTCAGTTTCTCTTTTTATATTATCTATTTATCAGCCAAAATGGATCGGTTCTTTTTTCAGAACATATTTAGTTTCCTTAATTCCTTTTTTAATTATCAACGGTTTTTTGACAGGTAGTTTCAATGAAACACCCATAGTCAGTTATAGCTCAAATCACATAATTGGTACTAGAATTTTGAATATTCCTATTGAAGATAGTTTGTATTGTTTGTTGATGCTTTTGATAGTAATTACTGTTTATGAAAAAAAATCGACATTAAAATAATGAGAAAAATGTCATTTTCACTTATATAATTAATATTTCACATCAAGTTAGTGTTGTTTTTACACTTTTTAGCATATATTTGCTGAAAATATACATTTAGACATTAAAAAAATTGCAATCATAACATCGGGAGGAGATTCTCCGGGCATGAATGCAGCGCTTAGAAGCGTTGTTCGTTCAGCCAATTATCACGGCATAGAGTGTGTTGGATATTATCGTGGTTATCAAGGTATAATAGAAAATGATTTCAAGTCACTTGAAATGCGTTCAGTTAGTAATATTCTTGAACTTGGTGGAACTGTTTTAAGAACGGCACGTTCTTTAGATTTTCATAAAGCTGAAGTTCGAGAAAAAGCTTACCATAATCTAAAGATACAGAATATTGACGCATTAGTTGTTATTGGTGGGAACGGTTCAATCACAGGTGCTAATGTGTTTGCTAAACAATTTGATTTTCCTTGTGTGGGTATTCCAGCCTCAATAGATAACGATATATATGGTACTGATTCCTCTATTGGTTTTCAGACAGCTTTACAAACTATAGTTGAGTCTGTAGATAAAATTAGAGATACAGCCCGTTCTCACAATCGATTGTTCTTTGTCGAAGTGATGGGTAGAGACAATGGTAATTTAGCGCTTTATTCAGCCATCGCTTCTGGAGCTTGTTTTGTAATAATTCCAGAAAAAGAATTTGAGATAAATAATCTTGCTGAGCGATTGAAAACAGGTAAATCTATGAGTAAATCATCAAGTGTTGTTATTGTAGCAGAAGGAAATAATTACGGTCCTTCTTATAAAATTGCTGAAGACTTAACAAAAGTATTTGATGAGTACGAATCTAAGGTTACTATTCTTGGACACTTACAAAGAGGAGGTTCGCCAGTGGTAATGGATAGGCTAATAGCAAGTCGATTAGGTTTGTCTGCAGTCCAAGCTTTAATGTCTGAAAATTATGGCAATATGGTTGGCATGATTAAAAACGAAACCGTATTGATTCCTATACAAGATGTAGTAGATAAACAGAAAAAAATAAACGAAGATTTATATAAGTTAAACAAAATTATTTCAAGATAAAATGACAAAAATTAAAGTAGCAATTAATGGATTTGGAAGAATAGGTAGAAATTTTTTCCGTCAAACACTCGAATCCGATAATATAGAAGTCGTAGCAATTAACGACTTAACAGATGTAAAAACTTTAGCACATCTTTTAAAGTATGACTCAACGCATGGCGTGTTGACTAACAATGTTAGTCCGTCGGATAACAAGATTTTGGTTGACTCTACTGAAATACCAGTTTATTCATGTCCTAACCCTCAAGAATTACCTTGGAAAGCCTTAGATGTTGATGTAGTTTTAGAGTCAACGGGTCGTTTCTTAAAGAACGAACAAGCTTTACAACACGTTATAGCAGGAGCTAAAAAAGTTGTTGTTTCAGCACCTTCACCTGATGCCAAAACAGTTGTATTGGGTGTAAATGATGAGGTGATAACAGATGAAGACTTTGTATTTTCAAATGCTTCTTGTACAACTAATTGCCTGGCGCCTATGGCAAAAGTTATTAATGATCACTTCGGTATTAAATCAGGTTATATCACTACTACACATGCTTTTACGGCAGACCAAAGTCTACAGGATATGCCTCACAAAGATTTGAGAAGGGCACGTTCAGCAATGAACTCTATTATTCCAACAAAAACAGGTGCAGCATCTGCAGTTGGTAAAGTATTACCAAGTTTGAATGGTAAATTAGACGGTATAGCTTTACGAGTGCCTGTAGCATGTGGTTCAATTACAGATTTTGTATGCGTTACTGAAAAAGAAACAACTGTTGAAGAAGTCAATAACTTGTTACAAGCGGCGTCCAACACATCAATGCAAGGTATCTTAGCCGTTAGCTCAGAACCTTTAGTTTCTATTGATATTGTTGGTAGAAAAGAATCATCAATTATTGATGCAGAATTAACCAAAGTTGATGGGAATTTGATTAAATTAGTTTCCTGGTACGATAACGAGACTGGATACTCGGCACGTCTAATAGATTTGTGTTCAATCGTTACCGAAAAAGAACTAACAAAAATTTAATACCATGAGTAAAATAGCAGTAATAGCTCACGATAATTTCAAGCCTAATCTTTTAGAATTTCTTAAGGAAAAAAAATCATGGTTTTTTGGTAGAGAAATTGTAGCTACGGGAAGAACTGCTGAATTTTTAGAAGATGGCGATTTAAATTTGCCCCTTTTACACGTCAATAAAGGGTCAGATGGTGGTTACCTTCAGATTACTGAAATGATAAAAAAAGGTGAAGTCGGTATTGTTTTCTTTTTTAGAGATGCCAATATTGTTCAGCCTTATCATGAAGACATAAGTAAACTGTTGAATACTTGCGATTTGGAAAATATCCCATTGAGCACTAATCAGGCTGGAGCCGAATTGTTAATTATAGGTAAAATAAGAATGGAAGCTTCTGAAAAAGTACAATCCAAACTTTGTTCAAATCAATGAAGATAGCAGTTATTGCACACGATGGTACAAAAGACCGCCTTAGAGGATTTATACAATCTAAAATGGATATGATTTCTAATCATACCATCGTTTGTACTAAAAGTACTTCTAAAATTGTCAAAGAGTTTAATTTAGATGTTAGTGCAGTCGAATCTGGACCACTAGGTGGAGATGCCCAAATAGCTGCGCAAATAGTAAGTAATGAAATAGAGGCTGTTCTCTTTTTGAGAGATCCATTAGGGAAGCACCCTCACGAACCAGACATAAATATGTTGTTGAGATTATGCGATGTGTACCAAGTTCCACTAGCAACCAATTTTAAAACAGCAGAGATTTTATTAAACCATTTTAAAAATCTTTAAAAAGATGAAAGTAGTTGGAGTAGATATTGGGGGAACAAATACAGAATTAGCTGTCGTAGATTCAAAGGAAGGTATTCAAAAAATGAGTGCTTTCAAAACTAAAGCAAGCGATTCCTTTGCTGAGTATATTGATAATTTAAGTTATCAAATTGAAGCATTAACAATGGAGTATCCAATAGATTCAATTGGTATAGGTGCGCCTAACTTTGATTCTAAGGCACAAACGTTTTGTCCAGTAAATTTCCCTTGGGACGATCTAAAGCCGTTTAATTTAAAAGCTCATTTAGAGAATCTATTGAGTATTCCTTCCTTTTTGATTAATGATGCCAATGCATCTGCTATGGCTGAAAATCGTTATGGTGCTGGTAAAAAATATAAAGACTTTTCACTTATCACGGTAGGTACTGGATTAGGTGGTGGTATCATTATCAATAATCAGCTTTTTGAAGGTGCTTTCGGATATGCTGGTGAATTTGGTCATACCAAAATAGAAGGTTTAGATAGACAATGCAATTGTGGGGGTATAGGATGTTTAGAGACTGTTGTTTCTGCTAACGGTATCAAAAAGTCGTATGCTGTTAATATGAAAGAAATTAAGAGTAGTGTTCCTACTCAAATCCCATCGGTCAAAACCATTTTTGATAAAGCTAAAAATGGAGATAAAAGATGTCAAGCTATCTTAAATTTTACATTTGAAAAGCTAGGTCAAAAAATGGCAGATTTTATACATATATTAAATCCGGAAGCGATTATTTTCTGTGGAAATATTGCCAAGTCAATGGAGAGTTATTTACCTATTATTTCTGGCTTTTGCGAAGAGCAATTACTAGATGATTTTAAAGGCAAAATACACTACGGAATATCCGAATTACTGGATGATAAAATGAATGTTTTAGGGCCAGCCTCATTAGCATTTACAAAAGCTGAAGAGTTAGTTAGCTAAAACGTTTTATTGTTGATTGAATTTGTAAAGCTCTGCAGGTTTGTGAGAAACACCTTTTTGCTTTTCGTTGGTTTTTTCTAATATTCCTTTGCTTATGATCTGTTTTCTAAAGTTTCTTTTGTCAAGCTTTTCATTCAATATTATCTCATAAAGCTCTTGTAGTTGCGATAAAGTAAACTTTCTAGGCAGTAATTCCGAAGTTACCTCATGATTTATTTCTGTTCTTAAGAAGTGAATAGCATGATTAACTATTAAGTTATGGTCAAATGCCATTTCTGGGATATTTTTTATATCTGTCCAACACACATCATGTGCAAAATATGAGGCCTCAGGATTGTAATCTTCCATTCTTACAATAGAAGCGTATCCAATTGTGATTACTCTTTCATTAGGGTTAGATCTAAAATTTTCTAACCACTCTTTATCTTTTTCTTCTTGTACACGTGTTGGGTTGCCAAAGGTTTTGAATTGCTTGAGATATAAGTTGTCTAATTTTGTTAAGCTAAAAAGAATTCTGTTAGCAGCATCGTCAATATCTTCCTCAAGTTCTATAAGGTCGCCAGGAATAGCGAATTGTGTTTTCTTATGGTCTTGTTTTGAAAAAGGATTTACCTTTTTTTCAATAGTTAATACTTTTAGTTTTTTTTCAGCATCATCAAAACCGAAAATTACACAATCGACAGAAACATTAATTTTAGACATAATTTGTTTATGTGTTTAATCAAATATATTAAATAATTAGTTTAAAATAGTCTTTTAAATGTCAAAATTACACCTTGAAATTATAAATACAAGCAAAAAGTTAATAATTGACTTTATAATGAATAAATAAATTGGCCCAAATAATTTTTGACAGATGGAATAAATAAGGAGTGCCTACGGTTAATATTACACCAACAAAAATCAAAATTTGAAGCATAGATGCTTGTAAATCAAGAATCCAGTTAGATAAATAAGTTGCAACGAAAATTCCAATGCCTAAAGTATACGAAACATACATTGCTCCAAAATAAAAGCCAGGCTCTTTACTGAATTTTATTTTACAATTTGGACAGTGTTTA
>CAXFLH010000094.1:0-5630 GCA_964003875.1 uncultured Flavobacteriales bacterium
GAATGTGACCCTCCATTTATTATATTCATCATTGGTATTGGAAGTAAATTAGAGTCTTCTCCTCCGAGATATCTAAATAAAGGAATATTTTTTGATAAGGAAGATAATTTGGATACAGCAATTGAAACACCAAGAGTTGCATTGGCTCCTAATTTTGATTTATTTGTAGTTCCATCAATTTCAATTAACAAATTATCTATTTTTTCTTGATCAAAAGGAGAATAATCTTTTAATCTAGGTGAAATTATTTTATTAACATTTTCAACTGCCTTCAAAACACCTTTACCTAAGTATTTTTTATCTCCATCTCTTAATTCAATAGCTTCATTAGAACCTGTTGATGCTCCTGAAGGAACCGAAGCTCTACCTAACAAATTATCTGATGAAATAACATCAACCTCTATAGTTGGATTACCTCTTGAATCTAATATTTGTCTTGCAAAAATATTTTTTATTTTTGTCATAAATCAATTCATCATTTTAACAAAATCATCAAAAAGGTATCTAGAATCATGTGGCCCTGGAGATGATTCTGGGTGATATTGAACAGAAAAAGCATTTTTATCATTGATTTTTATGCCTTCAACTGTTTTATCATTTAAATTAATGTGTGTTGCTTCTACATTAGGATGCTTTTCAACATCTTCGGCTTTTATACCAAAACCATGATTTTGAGAAGTTACTTCACATTTTCCTGTTTCTAAATTCTGCACAGGGTGGTTTATGCCTCTGTGACCATTATGCATTTTGTAGGTCGAAATACCTTCTGAAATTGCTAGAGCTTGATGACCTAAACAAATACCAAAGACTGGAAACATAGTGTTGGTAATCTTTTTTACATGTTCTATAACTTCAGGCATTACAGATGGATCTCCAGGTCCATTTGACAGGAAGTATCCATCAGGATTCCAAGATTCCAATTCTTCAAATGGTGTATTGTAAGGGTATACTTTTAAGTAACATCCTCTATCAGCCAAACATTTTAAAATATTTCTTTTAACTCCAAAGTCTAATACGGCTACTTTAAATTTAGCATTTTCCTCTCCAAAGAAATAAGGTGTTTTTGTAGACACTTTATCGCATAACTGCAACCCTTCCATTGAAGGTACTTGATTTAATTTTTCCTTAAGAGCTTCAATATCAGTAGTCTCAGAAGAAATGATTCCATTCATTGCACCTTTATCCCTAATATGTCTAACTAAAGCTCTAGTATCAACATCCGAAATAGCTACCATTTCTTCAGACTCAAAATAGTCTTGAATGGATTCTTCAGCATTAGGTCTTGAATAATTAAGATTATAGTTCTTACAAATCAATCCTGAAATTTTCATCCTATCCGATTCAACTTCATCAGTATGAATACCATAGTTACCTATATGAGCATTAGTAGTCAACATAATTTGCCCAAAATAAGAAGGGTCAGTGAATATTTCTTGATAGCCTGTCATTCCAGTATTAAAGCAAATCTCACCAGTAGCTGTACCAGTCATACCAGCAGATTTTCCAAAAAATACAGTTCCATCTTCTAGTAAGAGAACTGCATCTGATTTACTTTTGTATTTCATCTTCATAAAAATAAAAAAAAGGGATAAAACGCTAACGCCTATCCCTTGATTTAGTATTTAAGACAGATATGTGAGATTACTCACTTTTTGTCTCATTATCTTCGGCGTTGTTTTCTTCTTTAGTTTCTTCTTCCTTAACTTCAGAAGTTTCTTCTGTAGCTTCAGCTTTTTCTTCTGCTACTACTTCAGCAGCTGGTACTTCTGTTGTTTCTGCTACTACTTCTTCAGATTTTGTTTCCTGTACTACTGTTTCTTCCGATGTAGTTTCTTCAACAACTACAGCCTCTTCTACAGCTGGTGTAGTGGAAGAGGCTTTCTTAGCACCACCAGAACGTCTAGTAGATTTAGCCTTTTTCTTAGGCTTATCAGTAACATAGGTTTCGTTATAATCGACAAGCTCTATGAAACACATTTCAGCATTATCACCTAAACGATTACCTGTTCTAAGAATTCTTGTATAACCTCCGTTTCTTGTAGCTACTTTAGATGCAACATCTCCGAATAATTCAGTAACAACCTCTTTTTGTCTAAGGTGACTAAAAACAATTCTTCTAGAATGTGTAGTATCTGTTTTAGACTTAGTGATTAAAGGTTCAACAAACTTTCTTAGCGCTTTTGCTTTTGCTACGGTAGTTTTGATACGCTTGTGTTCGATAAGCGAACAAGCCATATTCGAAAGCATAGCTTTTCTATGTGCTGTTTTTCTACCTAAATGATTAAATTTCTTTCCGTGTCTCATTTTACTATTCCTTATCTAAATTAAATTTAGCTACATCCATTCCAAAGTTTAAACCTTTGACCAAAACCATTTCTTCTAACTCAGTCAATGATTTCTTACCAAAGTTTCTAAACTTCAATAAATCAGACTTGTTAAAAGAAACTAACTCACCTAGGGTTTCAACCTCAGCAGTCTTCAAGCAATTCAATGCTCTCACCGATAATTCTAGGTCTGTTAATTTTGTTTTAAGTAATTGACGCATATGAAGTGTGTCTTCATCAAACTCGTGAGAACTATCAGCCTCAGTTTGCTCAAATGATACATTTTCGTCAGCGAACAACATAAAGTGCTGAATTAGAATTTTAGCAGCTTCAGTTAAAGCTTCTTTAGGGTGAATAGAACCGTCAGTAACGATTTCAAATACTAACTTCTCATAATCTGTTTTTTGCTCAACACGGAAGTTCTCAACGCCAAATTTTACATTTTTGATAGGTGTAAAAATTGAATCAATGAAAATTGTTCCTAATGGAGCAGTAACTTTTTTGTTTTCTTCAGAAGGAATGTAACCTCTACCTTTTTCGATAGTAAGTTCCATTTCAATTTCAACTGATTTATCCATGTTACAGATAACTAACTCAGGATTTAATATCTGAAAAGAAGTTAAACTCTTTCCTATATCACCTGCAGTAAGTTGTTCTTTACCACCAAATTTCACTTGAACTTTCTCTGAATTATCGTCTTCTATTTGTTGCTTAAGGCGAATTTGTTTTAAGTTCAGAATCATTTCTGTAACATCTTCTACAACACCTTTAATAGATGAGAACTCGTGCTCTACACCTTCAATTTTTATTGAAGTGATAGCAAATCCTTCCAAAGAAGAAAGTAGCACTCTTCTAAGAGCGTTTCCAATAGTTAAACCATATCCTGGTTCTAGTGGTCTGAATTCGAAGTTACCATGAAAGTCTGTTGACTCTATCATGTAAACTTTGTCTGGTCTTTGAAAATCTAATATTGACATATCAATAGGGTGATTTAGTTATTATTTAGAATATAATTCAACGATAAGTTGTTCTTTGATGTTTTCAGCAATTTGCTCTCTCTGTGGCACGGCTAATAGCTTACCAGACATTAAATCTGGATTCCACTCGACATATTCACATCTTTCAGTTGAATTAACTAGAGAGTTAGTTATAACCTCTAACGATTTTGATTTTTCACGTACAGCGATTACATCACCTACATTTACTGAGTAAGATGGAATATTCATAATTTTTCCATTTACAGTGATGTGTCTGTGTGTAACTAATTGTCTTGATGCTCTACGTGTAGGTGCAATGCCTAATCTATAAACGATATTGTCTAGACGAGCCTCACAAAGCTGTAAAAGAATTTCACCGGTAATACCTTTTCTTCTTGAAGCTTCTTTAAATAAGTTAGAAAATTGCTTTTCTAAGATACCGTATGTATACTTAGCCTTTTGCTTTTCAGCTAACTGACCAGCATATTCCGATTTCTTAGATCTTCTATTATTTCCGTGTTGTCCAGGACCATAGTTTTTTCTTTCTAAAGCCTTATCAGGACCAAAAATAGGTTCGTTGAATCGTCTTGCAATTTTTGATTGTGGACCTCTGTATCTTGCCATTTCTTAAATGTTTATCTTAATTCTTTGTAATTATACTCTACGTCTTTTAGGAGGACGACAGCCGTTATGAGGTATCGGTGTGATATCTACTATCTCAGTAACCACAATACCATTGTTATGTAAAGTTCTTATAGCAGATTCTCTTCCTGAACCTGGACCTTTTACAAATACTTTTACCTTTCTTAATCCTGCTTCATGAGCTCTTACAGCACAGTCTTCAGCAGCAGTTTGAGCTGCATAAGGAGTATTTTTCTTTGAACCTCTAAAACCCATTTTGCCTGCTGACGACCAAGAAATTACTTGACCTTGATTGTTAGTCAAAGAAATGATGATATTGTTGAAAGTGGCTTGGATGTGTGCTTGTCCTACTGCTTCCACTTTTACAGTTCTTTTTTTCTGATTTGATTTAGCCATATCTCAGTTTTTTATTATTTGGTAGCTTTTTTCTTGTTTGCTACTGTTTTTCTTCTTCCTTTACGAGTTCTCGAATTGTTCTTAGTACGTTGACCTCTTAAAGGTAGACCTATACGATGACGAATACCTCTGTTACAACCGATATCCATTAATCGCTTTATATTCATTTGTGTTTCAGAACGTAACTCTCCTTCAACTTTCACTTCGTCACCTATAATTTGACGAATATCAGAAAGTTGCTTATCGTTCCAATCCTGAACTTTTACGCTGTGATCAATCCCAGCTTTATCTAAGATGTTTTTAGCGACACTAGATCCTATACCGTAGATGTATGTAAGACCTATTACGCCTCTTTTGTTTTTTGGTAAATCGATACCTGCAATTCTAGCCATTTACTATTTTTTAAATTAACCTTGACGTTGTTTAAACTTAGGATTCTTTTTATTGATTACATATAAGCGTCCTTTTCTTCGAACGATTTTGCAATCTTCACTTCTCTTTTTTAATGATGCTCTAACTTTCATTTTCTTAGTATCTGTAAGTTATTCTTCCTTTTGTTAAATCGTATGGCGACATTTCTAATTTTACTTTATCCCCAGGCAATAACTTGATGTAAAACTTTCTCATTTTTCCAGATATATGGGCTGTAATGATATGTCCATTCTCTAACTCTACTCTAAACATTGCGTTAGAAAGTGCTTGAGTAATTACTCCATCTTGTTCTATGTGTGCCTGTTTGGCCATATTTACTTTTTATTCAATTCTTTTTCTATCCATTCAAAACTTGATAAGATATCAGCTTTTCCTTGTCTTACTACTACGGTGTGCTCAAAATGTGCTGATGGTTTGTTATCAGTAGTAGTAATTGTCCACCCATCAGAATGCTGACGGATATTTTTTACTCCCATATTAATCATTGGCTCTATAGCTATGACTAACCCATTTTGTAACTTAGGACCACGTCCACGTTTACCATAATTTGGCACTTCTGGGCTTTCATGTAAATGTTCACCCAATCCGTGACCAACCAACTCTCGTACGACTCCGTAATTATGAGATTCTGCATGTTGTTGAACAGCATAACTGATATCTCCAACTCGCTTTCCTACAATAGCTTGTTCAATTCCTTTATACAAGCAATCTTTGGTCACATCTAACAGCTTTTGAGTTTCTGCATCTATATTACCTACAGCGTAAGTATATGCAGAGTCACCATAAAAACCATTCATTAATACACCGCAATCTACCGATAAAATAGAACCTTCTTTAAGAGGTTCATCATTCGGAATAC
>CAXFLH010000095.1:0-5621 GCA_964003875.1 uncultured Flavobacteriales bacterium
GTAGGAGAGCAATTGCTCGTTCTGCCAATACAGGAGTTTCTGCTTTCATTGATAGTAAAGGTATAATAACAAACGCTACAAAATGGGAAGAGGAAATAGTAATAAAAGGTCGTTTGGAAACGAATACAACTCAAACTATTTATGTTAGGTTCGGCGACTATATCGGTCGAATATCTGCTTTTATCGCAGTAATGTTTTTATGCTTTGCTGTGGCTAAAAGGGATTGAGTTACTATTTACTCTTCGATAACCATTACAGTATCTTGAGGATAGAATCTGTAATTAAAGAGTCTATTTCAATAACTTCAACTTCATTATCAAGATCAAATTCCATCATCATTAAATTCTGTTCTTCATTGGTTGATGAGGCTTCCACATTGAGTACGGTATTTGTTGGTGTATTTTCTAGCATAGGACTTGAGTTGGTATTTTTCATAAAACCAATAACAAAAGCACCAATTACTAGAACAGCCGTGATAATCATTTCGCTAATTTTCATAATTTCTTGGGGTTTAATTGGTTACAATTTAAAAAAAATATAATAAAGCTACCCAATTTGATATTCTAAAGGCTTGAATATTGTTTAGTTTTGTACTTATGCGTCAGACGGCAGTTTATAATATTTCAGATATAGAATTTTTTAAAAAACGTTTAACATCTTGGGCTTCACAGTTTGAGCAATCGGCTGTTTTACAAGGAACAATAGATGAAAATAAAGGTTTGTATTTAAAGTACGACATGTTAGTTGGTGTTGATGCCCTTGATGAGTTGTTTTCTGAAAAAGATAGTTTTGATAGCTTATTTAACTTTCATAATAACAAACAGGATTGGCTTTTTGGCTTTATGTCTTATGATTTAAAAAATGAGATTGAAGATTTAAAATCCGAAAATTTAGATTTTTTAAATTTCCCTTCCTTGCATTTTTTTCAGCCTAAGTGGGTATTTGAAATCATAGAGAATCAAGTCAAGATTCATTTTCCTCCAAATGTAGAACGCAAAGAAATGCAACTCTTATTTAAGGAAATTATGCATTTTGAATTAGAGGATAACTTCAATGGAACGGTAAGTATTGAAGCAAGAATTAGCAAGGAGGAATACATTGAAGGGTTTGAAAAATTGCAACAACATATATTTAGAGGGGATATTTATGAGGTTAACTATTGCCAAGAGTTTTTCGCAAAAAATGTGGTCTTAAACCCTATTGCTGTTTATCAAAACTTACATAGTGTTTCAAAGCCTCCTTTTGCAGCCTATTATAGATGTCATGATAAGCACCTGATGTGTGCTAGTCCAGAACGATTTCTAAAAAAAGATACTAAAACACTAATTTCACAACCCATAAAAGGAACAAGAAAAAGAAGTGCCCAAGTTGAAGAAGATAATCGTTTAAAAAATGAATTGTTAAACTGTCCTAAAGAACAATCTGAAAATGTGATGATTGTTGATTTGGTTAGAAATGATTTGTCCAAGACTGCTAGTCCCACATCGGTAAAAGTACAAGAGCTTTTTGGTATTTATTCCTTCCCTCAAGTACATCAAATGATTTCTACAGTAGTCTCAGAATTGGAAGAAAATACACCTTGGACGGAAGCCATTCGTCACGCTTTTCCAATGGGTAGTATGACAGGAGCGCCGAAGATTAGTGCTATGCAGCTTATTGAAAAGACAGAAGTTTTTAAAAGAGGTTTGTACTCTGGTGCTGTTGGATTTGTTACTCCTGATTCTAATTTTGATTTCAATGTTGTAATAAGAAGTATTCTTTATAATTCTACCAATCAATATGCATCTTTGCCAGTAGGTAGTGCTATTACTGCAAATGCCAATCCGCAAGATGAGTATGATGAATGTTATTTAAAAGCAAAAGCTATGATGGAGGTGCTAAATGCTAGATAAGCTGAAATCTTTTATAGCCGAATATCAATTGGTAGAACCTAATGACCGATTACTTCTAGCAGTTAGTGGTGGTAAAGATAGTGTTGTGATGGCTCACCTTTTTCATCAATTGGACTATGCTTTTGCAATAGCTCATTGCAATTTTAAATTGAGAGCAGAAGATAGTGATGGCGATGAAAAGTTCGTTGAAGAATTAGCCCATAAATTAAACGTTCCTTTTTATTCTCAATCATTTGATACCAAGACATATGCTATTGAAAATAAATTATCCATTCAAATGGCAGCTAGAGATATGCGCTATGAATGGTTTGACAATTTGAGTAAGAAAGAGGGATATAAAAAAATTGTAACTGCTCATCATCAAGACGATGCCATAGAGACTTTGCTAATCAAAAAAAGCAGAAAATCCAGTATTGGAGCTCTGCAAGGAATTCCAGTTAAAAATGCCAATATCATAAGACCTTTTTTGCCTTTTAGCGTAAAGCAAATTCAAAATTATATTTTAGAAAATTCCATTGAATTTCGAGAAGACAAATCCAACTCATCTACTCAATATCAAAGAAATAGTATTAGAAAATCATTACAGCATGAAAGTCAAGATAAAAGAGCTAAATATCTTGATGAGATAGAAAGGAACAAAAATGTCTATTCCAAGCTTCTCGAAAAATGTGAGAGATACAAAACTACCTTTTGTGAAGACAAGGATAATGGAATTCTTTTGCAATTTGAATATTTGCTAGAGCAAGATGAAAAGCAAGAAATTTTATACGAGTTATTAAAGCATTACGGGCCATTTTCTTGGCGAGATGTCTTTTCTTTAATTGATTGTGAAGTCGGTAGGTATGTTGCCAACTCTGAATTTAGAATTGTTAGAGAACGACAAGGGCTTTTTCTTTCAAAAATATCAGAGAATTTAAAAGAACAGCTTTTAATTAATATCAATGATACAGTATTAACTTATCCTATTAGTATTAAGCTAAGTATTCACGATGTCAAAGATTTCAACCTCATTAAAAACAGTCGTTTAGCTGCTTTGGATTACAGTAAACTCCATTTTCCTTTGATACTTCGACCTTGGCAAAAGGGAGATGTTTTCAAACCTTTAGGGATGAAAGGAAAAAAGAAAATTAGTGATTTTATGATTGACGAAAAATTTTCTACTTACCAAAAAGAAAATACTTGGGTAATTTGTTCGTTAGATACCATAGTTTGTATAGTAGGTTATCGAATTAATGATGAATTCAAACTTGTGCCAGAGACAGAAAAAGTATATCTTGTCAAAACTTTGATGAATGAACATGGAAAGTGATATTTTATATGAAGAAAGTCAATATTTAGGCTATAACAGATTGTCCTTTTTGAGGAGAATGGTTTTAGCCTTATTCTGTTTTTTGTCCTATTATTGGTCAGGCAACTCTGTTGATGCTGAGGGTTCTGGTAGTTTACTTTTTTTCTTAGGAGTAGCTATCATAGGAGTTTCAGCAATTCTCGTTTTTATTTTACATTACAGGACAAGAGTCGAAAATGGTAGTCTAATTTTAGATGGACTTTGGACGGCTAGAAAAGTAAAGATTGACTTATCGTCAATCAAAGATGTCAGTAAAGTTAAATACAGTCGTTTCTTTTTCAATAGAGCGGTTTATAATTTACACCTTAAAGGAGCAATTCATTTTTATACAAGAGGTAGAGAATGTATACAGCTTACCGATAAAGATGGCTTGAAATACTTGATAGGAAGTCAAAACCCTACAGAATTGTTAAGAGTATTAAACGAACAAATAAAAAAATAATCATGAAAAAATTTCTTTTTGCCATTTTATTAGTGTTTCCAACGCTACTTTTTTCTCAAATTTTTAATCCTGTAGAATGGGAGTTTTCTAAAGAAGATTTAGGAGGTGGTGAGTACGAACTTGTTTTCAAAGCAAGTATTGAAGACGGGTGGTATTTGTATTCTCAATTTGTTGAAGATGACGGACCTTTACCGACTACTTTCACTTTCTTTGAATCAGACGGCTATGAGCTTATTGGTACGACACAAGAGGGTGAGCCCAAACAAGAATACGACCCTAATTTTGATATGGTCTTATCCTATTTTACTAAGGAAGCTGTATTCAGTCAAAAAGTAAAAGCAATTAGTCCTGATGCCCAAGTCGATGGGGAGCTAATGTTTATGGTCTGTGATGCTACTCAATGTTTACCACCAGAATATGTTGACTTCTCTTACACCTTAGGTTCAGCGTCTGAACAAGTCGAAACTAAGGATGTTGATGACGAAGAAAGTACCTCATCTCTTAATTTAGTATCAGCTGATACTGAAGAATCTGAAAATGAATCATCGAATAGAAAAGGTATGTGGAGCATATTTTTCATTGCTTTTTTAAGTGGCTTTGCTGCTCTATTAACTCCATGTGTATTCCCTATGATACCTATGACAGTGAGCTATTTTACTAAGCAAAGTAAGAGCAGAGCAAAAGGTATTTCTAATGCCATCATATATGGTATATCTATAATAATCATATACGTTGGTTTAGGAGTAGGGGTATCTGCGGCATTTGGTCCTGAAGTACTTAATAGTATGGCTACTAACGCCTATTTTAATATTGCATTTTTTGTACTTCTTGTAGTTTTTGCGGCTTCATTCTTAGGAGCCTTTGATTTAACATTACCGCATTCATGGATAAATAAAGCTGACAAAGCCTCTGATAGAGGTGGTTTTATTGGCATATTTTTTATGGCATTAGTTTTAGCTCTAGTATCATTTTCTTGTACAGGTCCTATTGTTGGAACATTATTGGTAGAGGCTGCTTCAGGGGGTAGTTATATGGGCCCTATCATTGGTATGCTAGGTTTTTCATTAGCTATTGCTTTACCATTTGCACTTTTTGCAGCATTCCCTGGTTGGTTAAACTCATTACCTCAATCAGGTGGTTGGCTAAACTCTGTAAAAGTTGTTTTAGGATTTTTAGAGTTAGCACTTGCATTCAAATTCTTATCTAATGCAGACTTAGTATGGCAAACACACCTTTTGGAAAGAGAAGTGTTTATTGCTATATGGATTATCATCTTTGCCTTCTTAACAATGTATCTTTTAGGAATCTTCAAGTTAGCGCACGATAGTGATTTAAAATATGTTTCGGTAGGTCGATTATTCACTGCTGTAATAACGGGAATGTTTACGGTTTATATGATACCAGGTTTGTGGGGTGCTCCATTAAAAATTATTAATGCTTTCCCTCCTCCAATGCACTACAGCGAATCGCCATATGGTGTAGGTTATACTCAAGGCGGAGGAAGTACTATTTCTCATTCTGAAGAGGAAGGTCAACATTTAGGTCCTCAAGGAATTATGGTCTTTCACGACTACGATAAAGGAATAGCCCATGCTAAAAAAGTGGGATTGCCAATAATGATAGACTTTACAGGATGGGCATGTGTAAATTGCCGTAAGATGGAAGAGCAAGTGTGGTCAGATTCAGAGGTTAAAAGAATACTTACTGAAGATGTTGTTTTGATTTCTTTGTATGTAGATGAAAGAACACCTTTGGCTGAAGACGAACAATACGAGACGACTATTGCTGGTAAAAAGAAAAAGGTTAGAACAGTAGGTGATAAATGGACTGTTTTACAAGCCGAATCCTATAAAACCAACTCTCAACCCTATTATGTAATTTTAGATCATGATGAAAATCAACTTGGGGTTTCTGCTAACTATCAAGATTATGGTAAGAT
>CAXFLH010000096.1:0-5542 GCA_964003875.1 uncultured Flavobacteriales bacterium
TTGCCTTTTTTCTTAGGACTAGCAATATCCACCCACTTTTCTTTTTTAAACCATTTGGTTAAACCACCTTTAGGCTTTGCCATTATACTGTCCTATATTTGCCACCACGCTTTTTATAGGTTCTAACTAACCAGCCATTAGCATAGGCACTTGGGTAAACATCAAACTTACGTTTTGCCTCTGCCTTAACACGTGCATATAGCGAAGGGTTAGTGGGTACAGCCTTTTTCTTTTTTGTGGATTTTTTTTTCGTCATTTATGTACTTTTTGAATTTTAAATATCGCTTTTAAACTTGCCCCTTTATGGGGTTTAAAACCACCCGTAGGGTTTTTCATTAGGGTATAACCACTACCCTTTTTCATAAAATGATACCCACGTGGGGCTGATATTGATTTCGTTTTTACCATTTCTTACAACTCCAATAACGGGCTGAGGTTTTATCTTTTGCCGTATCACATTTGTGTCTTGCCCTAAAACTTTTTCTGCGACTAGGTTCGTTTTTGCGAATCTTCATATTTGGATCACCAAATGTAACCCTGACCACATTATCGTTTTTATTCTTTACAAAAACTTGAAATTTTTTTTTACCATAACTCGTCTGCCCTTTACTAATACGAGTGGGTTTGTTTAATGTTACTTTTCTGCCTTTGTAAATCGCCATTTACGCCTCACCTACTTGATATTCAGGTATGTCTTCCTCAACAATCTTAATGCCTCGTAATACCTTTAAATAATCATCCTTATTCATTTTGCTGTATTTCGCCATATATGCCCCCGCAAAAATACAGTTATACATCAAATCTTCCCACGATAACTGGGGATTCATTTGTTTAATTTCTATTAAATATTCAACAATTACAATTAATGGCGAAACATCCATTTGTTCGTCTTGATCTATACGATCCATTTATAATCCCTTTCAATGGGCTTATTCCATTTGTAATTGCGATTAACATTAGCAAAAGCACCTTTACTACCAAACGTAAGACAAAAAGCATCCGCTAAATCAGGTGATTGATGCCCTCTTTTTTTCATTTGCTCTTTTGATTCAACCTTAATCTTACCATTAGACATAAACGAATAACGAGGGGTTACTAACTCCGCTATTAAATTTTCATCTTCAGGTATCTTAACATCACGACTTTCAAACCACTCACGGGCTAAAAACCATAACTCATCTCTTAGACGTAAATACTTTTCTTGTAAACCCGGTAACTCAGCTACGTTAACTGGCGTAACTTGACAATCTACTAATTCTTGTAATCTATCCGCTACACCCGCACCAATTCCAATAGAATCTACCAGTATCTCCGTTGGACGTTTAGAATACGGCAACGCCTCATATTCAGTAACAACAAGACCAACAGTTTCCATTAAGTCTTTACCTTGCCACGTTTTAACCTTTTCTAACAACGTATTGCCTTGTCGTTTGGCTAAGGCTGTTTTATCATTACCAAACCTCGCCACATCTAAACCCCAAACCACGTCATCCGTGCTGGGTTCAATATCACGCTTAATACTTTCACTAATCAAATGAAGTGGGATAATTGAATCATCCGAGTTATCAGGAAATTCACCTAATACACGAATACGATACACATTACTATCTTCGCCATATTTGGTTTTCATATCCTCAATGAACCCCTGATTCACTTGCTGTGAATCGTGGCACGATACAGTAAAATTCTTCCAGCGATGCGACATCGTATGAAACGTATCAAAAAAATAACCACTAGAACGAGTAGGGTTACCCGTTAATAACACTTTAGCGTTGGGGGTACTTAATGACCCTTCAGCTACCTGAAATATTAAATCATCAATACCTGATGCCTCATCCGCTATAAATAACATATTGGGTGAGTGAAAGCCCTGAAGGGCTTCAGGCTGTTCACGTCTTGCCGTTCTTGCCACCGCAAAACTATCCTTAACACCGACTAAATTAATCTTATCCGACTTAAATTCAAATAAATCCTTAAAGCCTTGTGGCAAATTACGATGCCACTTACCAATCTCACTCCACAAAATATCACTAAGCTGGTTTGACGTGTTAGCTGTAATCGCAATTTTACACGGAAGGCGACAACTCAGCCACCATAAAATGATCCAACTCAGTAATGCCGTCTTACCCGTGCCGTGACCTGATTTAATAGAAATCTTGTCATAAGTTAGCAAAGACTCCAAAACATCTTTTTGCCAATCTTCAGGGGTGACGTTAAGCATCGTTTCCACATAAAGGGTGGGGTCTAGTGCGAGTTTAGTAATTACATCGGAATTTTGCATAGAATCCTATTGGTTGTTCTAAAAAACAAGGGGGGTGGTTAGGTGTTCGTAATATGAGGGAGATATACCTATAATAATCTGCCCCCGCCTAAATTTTATGGGTGGGGGTTTATGAAAACGAGGTGAAAAACCCCCATAATAAAACTATGTAGTGTATAAATCTTTGTAAGTCATTGATTTAATTAACTTGTAGTTGGTTTATATAACCAAATACTGTACAAATTCTGTGATTTTTGTACGTGTGTAGTGCTAAACACGTTAAGAGGTTTTGCCCACCTTCTTATCAATCGCCACCACGTTATCCCTTGATTTCTCTAGGTTTTTCTCTTCAATCCTCTTCTTAATAACATCCTGGACTTTGTTCAATTCATCTACATAATTGGTTTGATTTACATCTATTTGTTGCCTATCTCCCCAACGTTTACTAGACATTTTACTTACTGTCCATTTCAGCGAATCAATAGCTACACGACAATTTTGAAAGTCTGTTCTTTTACCATTGATTAAATCAAGTGCAATATCATTAATCATTTCACCATACAAATCACCCTGATTTTCTCTAGCAATCTGATACTGCTTATAAAATTGTTCATCGTTATTCAGCCACTTCATCACCGCCTGAACTGTCGGCATACCTTCCATTTTTGAAATGGATCGTAATGACTTACCTTCAACAATGTACTGACAAATTTTATTGAGTAAGTCCTGAGTTTTCTTTACTGGTTTTTTTGGCATATAGTTTCTTCTTCGGATTTATATATTCATTAAATGATTTTGTGTATTTATATATTTGTTCATCAAGTACAAAATCTTCTGTCGGTTCGCATTTAACCGCTACCACTTTTATCGGTGTATCTTTATATCGCTCTTTTATTTCTTCAAATGCACGTTCACAATTACTTCGTAAAGGTAAATCATACTTAACATAAAGCTGTCCTTTAAACTCTAACCATAGAGTAATAATAAATAATTCTAACATTTTTTTATGACAAATGCCGAGCCTTAGGTGACTCGGTCTTTTTTTTTAAAGGGAAGGAAACAAACTTTCTTTTGAAAGTTTTCTTAAATAGTACCATTTCAGGTAACCTTGTCAATAGCTCATACCTTTTTATGGTATATATTAATTATATTTTATTATTTTTTAGTTGTTTTATATACCATTTAAGAATATATTCAGGTTATGGAAAATAAACTATTTTATATATTTACTCGCTGTCTTGGTGTGTGTTTATCACCAATAATGCTTTATTATTCTATTCATCACCTTGTGTATGGTAATTATGCTAACTCTGCATTAGGTATATCAATAGCTATATTTGCTTTTTGGTTAATGTTGTATGAAGAATAAGACTCCAGTAAATCCTAATTATTATAAAGGCATTACTCCTGACGGAACGGAAATAGAAATTCTTGATGTAGTTGATGCCTTTAATCTCAATCACAATCGTGCGTGTATGTTAAAATATATTGCTCGTGCTGATAGCAAAGACAATGTTGTTTTAGATTTATTTAAATGTATGAAATATAATATTCGTGAATTAAAAAAATATGGTATTGACGTTTCACATTTAGATGAAGCCTTGAGCAAATATGACAAACCATTTACAGTTCCAGCACGTGATCCTAGTTTAGATTTAAATGCTCAAATGGAAGTTAACGATAAGATTGACGAATATAAAGATAAAGAAAATAATCCTGACGATTAACCAATTCCCCAAAAGTCAGCTAACGTATCTAAAGCGACAATTAATACCGACATACCCGTCTTCGGTCTAACTCCATACGATTTTTCCCATTCTTTTAATGGTTCATTATACAGCAACACTTTATCTAATATGGAAACCAATCGTTTTCCTACGGCTGATCGTGCCTCTTGTAAGGCTACATAACAATCGCCCTGACTATCCCCTATCGCCATTGATGTATTAGAACTAACAACGGGTTTTAATGCACTTGTTGTTCGTGGTTCTAATCCTGATAATCGCCATAATTTATAATATTTCATACCCGCATCATACTGTGGTTCAGTTATTTGTTTTTTCAATAAGTATGTATCCATTAATGTTTGAGTGAGTATTCTTGCTCGTTGTACTTTTGTTTCTAACGTTTCATATTCGTACACGTTTTTCTTCATTTGTTCAG
Organism: uncultured Flavobacteriales bacterium; assembly: GCA_964003875.1. Taxonomy (GTDB): domain Bacteria; phylum Bacteroidota; class Bacteroidia; order Flavobacteriales; family UBA7312; genus UBA8444. The sequence goes on from CAXFLH010000096.1 coordinate 4,424, forward strand.
GTGTTGGTGTGTCCTGATAAATAGGAATATGATTATGAAAACGTAAATCTTCGGCTTTATACTGCTTTTTCTTTTTCTTCATTAAGCATACCTTTTTGTATTAGTTTTTGTTCTATGTCATTAGGTAGCTGATAACCTAGCTTTGTATGTTTATGCAACCAGCTTTCTAATATCTTTTCTTCAGTAGGTTCTTCATCCTTCTCCGCTATATATTCATCCTCCCAGCCTTTTTGATGCAACCACGTATATGGATTTTTGTAATACTGCAATTCAGTTTTACACTCTTCCTTCTCTTGATTGTATTGGTTCATCTTTTTAATTAGAATGGCTGAGTCTACTGTTTTAATTATTTCCTTATATTTTTTAAACGTTCTATCTTTTCCTTGTTTACGTTTACATAACTTCCAAAACTCTTCAAAAGCATCAGTATATGTTTCTTTTGTATTATGTTTACTTTGTATATTGTTTACTTTATATGTGTACCCAATATCCACTAGTGGATTATCCACTTGTGGAATATCCACGTGCGGTAAATCATCAACTGGACGGATTTCAAGGGTTTGCGGGGTATCATATATGAAATAATCAAAACTTTTAAACGTTCCGTCCTTAAATTTACTTTGTGTACGAATGATATACCGATACTTAATTAACTCTTTGATTAGCTTACGAATTTTGTTTTCACCCACGTTATTTTTCTTACTTAGGTCTTTTATGTTTAATTTCCAATCTGATGGTAATGATAACAAGTATACTAATAGTCCTCTTGCCTCTAAAGTAATGGCGGAGTTTTGTATTAAGGCATTTGGTGTAATGGCATATTTATCTTTTAATTTAGATTTATTTATGTAAACGGGTTCTTTACTCATTGTACATTGACCTTAGTAAATAATGGTGAATCATTAACGATACGTTTATCTGCAATATCTATATAATCTTTATTTAGTTCAATTATGGTTGCATTTCTGTTTAACCTATCAGCTACAAGTGCAGTAGTGCCAGCACCACCGAATGGGTCAAGAACACTTCCGTTTTCAGGACACCCAGCTAATATACAAGGTTCTATTAAATCTGGTGGATAAGTAGCAAAATGGGCTTCTTTGTATGGCTTTGTCGTAA
>CAXFLH010000097.1:0-5534 GCA_964003875.1 uncultured Flavobacteriales bacterium
CGTTGAGTAAATGCTTATTCACTACAATGAATTCGCCCGACAATACACGACGCGTGTAGACGTTCGAAGTGTAGGGTTCAAAACACTCATTATTTCCTAGAATTTGGGACGTTGAGGCTGTTGGCATTGGTGCCATTAACAGGCTATTTCTTACTCCGTGTTTTTCTACTTCCTCACGAAGTTCTTGCCAATTCCATCGTCCACTTAAATCCTCGTCTTCAACACCCCAAAGGTTATGCTGGAACAAGCCTTGAGAAATTGGCGAACCTTCATACGTTTGATAAGCCCCCTCTTCTTTAGCTGTTTCCATTGATGATGTTAGGGCAGCAAAGTAAATCGTCTCAAAAATTTCTTCGTTCAAGGCTTTAGCTTCGGCTGAGTCAAACGGCAAGCGCAGCTTGATAAATGTATCGGCTAAGCCCTGCACACCTAAACCAACTGGTCTATGACGCATGTTAGAGTTTTTAGCTTCAGCAACAGGATAATAGTTTCTATCAATTACCTTATTTAGGTTTTTAGTAATTACACGTGTTATATTGTATAATTTCTCGTGATCAAAAGTATTGGTCTCCTCGTTGATGTACATTGGTAAAGCAATAGATGCTAAGTTACATACAGCCACTTCATCCGGTGCAGTATACTCAATAATTTCAGTACATAAATTTGAAGAACGAATCGTGCCTAAGTTTTTCTGATTAGATTTTTCGTTACATGCGTCTTTGTACAACATGTATGGTGTACCTGTTTCTACTTGAGATTCTACAACTTTTTCCCATAACTCACGAGCACGGATAGTCTTTCTTCCTTTGCCCGCTTTCTCGTATTTTTTGTAGAGTTTTTCAAAGTCTTTGCCATAAGTATCGGCTAGACCAGGACATTCGTTTGGACACATTAAAGTCCATTCGGCATCTTCTTTGACACGCTGCATAAACAAGTCTGGCGTCCATAGAGCAAAGAATAAATCTCTAGCTCTCATTTCTTCTTTACCATGATTTTTTCTTAGGTCTAGGAACTCAAACACATCGGCGTGCCATGGCTCAAGATAAATAGCAAAAGAACCTTTTCTTTTACCACCACCTTGGTCAACGTAACGTGCTGTATCATTGAAAACTCTTAGCATAGGTACAATCCCGTTAGAAGTACCGTTTGTGCCTCTAATATATGAGCCTGTAGCTCTTACATTATGAATGCTTAAGCCTATACCACCAGCGGATTGTGATATCTTAGCACACTGCTTAAGGGTGTCATAAATACCATCGATACTATCATCTTTCATTGTCAACAAGAAACAAGAAGACATTTGTGGTTTTGGAGTACCTGCATTGAATAATGTAGGCGTAGCATGAGTGAAGTATTTTTGTGACATCAGCTCATAAGTTTCAATAGCTGATTGAATATCTTCTTTGTGGATACCTATAGCTACACGCATCAGCATGTGCTGTGGACGTTCAGCTATCTTGCCATTAAGACGAAGGAGGTATGAACGTTCTAAAGTTTTGAAACCAAAATAGTCATATCCGAAATCTCTATCATAAATGATAGTAGAGTCTAAAAGTTCAGCATTCTTCTTTATGATTTTGATAACGTCGTTTGCAATAAGAGGGGCTTTTTTACCGGTTTTTGGATTTACAAAATCGTATAAATCCTTCATTGTTTCTGAAAACGATTTTTTGGTATCCTTGTGAAGATTAGATACTGAAATCCTAGAGGCTAGTAGTGCATAATCTGGGTGGCGGGTAGTCATAGATGCCGATACTTCTGCCGCTAAATTATCTAGCTCTGATGTGGTAACACCTTCATAAATACCTTCAATAACTTTCATTGCTACTGCGGCAGGATCTACCAAATTGCTAAAGCCATAACATAACTTCTGAATACGAGCTGTAATTTTATCAAACTTTACTGCCTCTTTTCGACCATCTCTTTTTAATACAAACATAAATTCACTGTTTTACTCGTTAAGTAATATTTTAAAAATCATCATCAAATGAGAAGGTATCTTTGGAATCATTACTATCACTTAAAACACCTGCTTTTTGATAATCTCCCACTCTTTTTTCAAAGAAATTTGTCTTCCCTTCTAAAGAAATCATTTCCATAAAGTCAAATGGGTTTTCTGAGTTGTACACTTTTTCACAACCTAACTCGACAAGTAGGCGATCCGTTACAAATTCTAAATATTTGGTCATTAAATCTGAGTTCATCCCAATAAGTTTAACCGGTAAAGATTCAATGATAAATTCTCTTTCTATATTCAAGGCATCAACGATAATTTCTTTGATGCGTTCTTTTGGCACCTTGTTGATAAGGTGGTTGTTGTGGAGGTGACAGGCAAAATCACAATGCAAACCTTCATCTCTACTAATTAGTTCATTAGAAAACGTTAGTCCTGGCATTAAGCCTCTTTTCTTTAGCCAGAAAATAGAACAAAAAGAACCTGAGAAGAAGATACCCTCTACTGCTGCGAAGGCAACTAGTCGCTCAGCAAATGAATCACTTTCAATCCATTTTATAGCCCACTCTGCTTTCTTTTTAATTGCATCGAAATGTTCTATGGCAGTAAACAATTTGTTTCTTTCTTGCTTATCTTTTATGTAGGTGTCGATGAGTAATGAGTAGGTTTCTGAATGGATATTCTCCATCATAATTTGGAACCCGTAGAAAAATTTAGCTTCAGTGTACTGTACTTCATTGACAAAGTTCTCAGCTAAGTTTTCATTGACAATACCATCACTAGCCGCAAAAAAGGCTAAGATATGCTTTATGAAATAACGCTCGTCGTCATTGAGCTTTGAATCCCAATCAACTAAATCTTGATGCAAATCAATTTCTTCAGCCGTCCAAAAACTAGCTTCCTGCTTTTTATACCATTGCCAAATATCGTCATGTTCTATAGGAAATAAAACGTAGCGATTAGCGTTTTCTTGCAAGATGGGTTCTTTAGTGTTTGCCATTAGTATTCAAAATTTAGTGAAAGGAATTCCTAGAGAAGACTGTATCTTCCCCACCTTTCTAGTTATCATTATAAATTGTTGGGATTTACTCCAAAACTGCTATTCCAATTGTAATATTGAGTTGCTCGAACAACAATTATATTGAATTAGCCGTCAACAAATGTTTCAAAAAAAAAAATGGAAAGCAATTCAATTTTATTCACAATAATTTCAAGTTTTTAACACTACTTCAAGTTTTTAGATTCAAAATTTTTGGAATTACTCAAGGGATTTATTTTTTTTTATTTTCTCAACTTTTTTTTCAAAAAAAAATGAACGTCAATTCACAATTTTAATTTTTAAAAGTTGATAATTGTTATTAATCATTTAATCCTTTTTTAACAAAAGAGCCGCCTCGGACAATTGTTCAAACCACTCCATACCATAACTTCTAATAAGTGGTTCTTTCAAAAAAAGGTAAACAGGGACTTGTAATTTTTGCCCACATTCACAGGCTGGTTGACATATATCAATGGCCTCATAATTAACAGCCTCAAAATCTCTATACTTCTTTGTTCTAATCGGAAAAAGGTGACAAGAGATGGGTTTTTTAAATTCTATTTTACCGTCATTATGGGCTTGTTCTATGCTACATTTAGCTGTTCCGTCTTGGTCAAAAGAAACAAAAGCACACTCTTTATTGTTGACTAAAGCAGTTGTATTATCCCCATCAGCATCTACCACATATATTCCTTGTTGCTCTATAGCTGTAATGCCCTCTTGACGCATATAAGGTTTTACCTCATCAAAAATTTTAGAAAGAACATCTAGCTCATCATCAGTTAGTGGAGCACCAGCATCGCCGTCAACACAACAAGCACCTTTACATGCTGACAAATCACAAACAAATTGCTTTTCAAAAATATCAAAAGAAACAATTTTATCCTCTACCTGAACCATATAACAAAGATAACGAAAGAGCATGTAAAAATGTAATGAATATGTTTATTTTTGCGACATGACAAATTATGAAGAAGTGTTTAAGAAAATAGTCGCACATGCGAAAGAATATGGTTTTATTTTTCAGTCGAGTGAACTTTATGATGGTCTAGGTGCGGTATACGATTATGGTCCAAATGGCGTAGAGTTAAAAAATAATATTCGTAACTATTGGTGGAAGTCAATGATCAATATGAACGATAATATAGTAGGCTTAGACTCAGCTATTTTTATGCACCCCACTACTTGGAAAGCCTCTGGCCATATTGATGCTTTTAACGACCCTTTGATTGATAATAAAGATTCCAAAAAAAGATATCGTGCCGATATTCTTATTGAAGAGTATATGGCTAAAATAGAGGCTAAGATTGAAAAAGAAGTCAAGAAAGCTACCAAGCGTTTTGGCGATAGCTTTGATGAAGAACAATTCGTTTCTACAAACCCAAGAGTAGTCGGCTACAAAGAAAAATGCTCCTCAATTATAAAACGCTTTGCCCGAGCCATGAGTGATAATGACTTAGCAGACGTTAAAGCACTTATTGAAGAATTAGGTATTGTATGCCCTGTTTCAGGTACAAAAAATTGGACCGATGTGCGTCAATTTAACCTGATGTTCAAAACACAAATGGGTTCTACTGCGGATGGGGCAACAGATTTATACCTCAGACCAGAAACTGCTCAAGGTATATTTGTGAACTTCCTCAATGTACAAAAAACAGCTCGTATGAAATTACCTTTTGGTATTGCTCAAACTGGTAAAGCCTTTAGAAATGAAATAGTAGCTCGACAGTTTATCTTCCGTATGCGAGAGTTTGAACAAATGGAAATGCAATTTTTTGTTCGTCCTGGTGAAGAAATGAAATGGTACGAATACTGGAAAGAACTCAGAATGAAATGGCACCAATCGTTAGGGATGGGAGAAGATAATTATCGTTTTCATGATCATGAAACCTTAGCCCATTATGCAAATGCTGCAGCTGATATTGAATTTAAATTTCCTTTCGGTTTTAAGGAGCTTGAAGGAATTCACTCTAGAACTGATTTTGATTTAAAAGCGCACCAAGAATTTTCGGGAAAGAAAATACAGTATTTTGATCCTGAAATAAATGAAAGCTACGTGCCTTATGTTGTAGAAACTTCTATTGGGCTTGACAGGATGTTCCTTACTGTTTTGAGTCATTCTTTCAGAGAAGAGGGGTTAGAAAATGGAGAAAGTAGAGCGCTCCTTAAAATTCCTCCTTTTTTAGCTCCTTTAAAAGCTGCCGTTCTACCTCTTACCAAAAAAGATGGAATGCCAAAAAAAGCAAGAGAAATCATGAGGTCTCTTCAAACAGACTTTAATTGTCAGTATGAAGAAAAAGATTCTATTGGAAAAAGATATAGGAGACAAGATGCTATTGGAACACCATTCTGTATTACGGTTGACCATCAGACTTTAGACAATAATACCGTGACTTTACGAGATAGAGATTCTATGAAACAAGAAAGAGTTGCGGTAGAAAAATTACACTCCATCATTTTTGAAAAAGTAAATATTGCTAAGTATTTGTCTTAGTTCTTTCCTTCAGTAGTAACGGAGATTTTATCAAATGTAGCGTCAAT
>CAXFLH010000098.1:0-5445 GCA_964003875.1 uncultured Flavobacteriales bacterium
CGCTCATTTCAATATTCGTCACATTATTTTGATTTAATGAAGCATTATTTTGTTCTAGAATATTGAATTTGAAATAAGCTTCTGGTGCAGGTAATGGACGACTAAGGGTTTTACCTGAATTGGCCGTTGCTTCTATATAATAGTAAACAGAATTAGGTGCAGATAAGTTTTCCTCAATGAAGGCGGACCAATTATTTCCAACTGTATTAGTCATACTTAATGACTGATAGCCTTCCTCCAAGTTTGTGGTCCAAAACAAAGTAGCTGAAGCTATACCACTTTGATGTTGGATACTTGCTGACACATTATATTGTTCTATTGGATAGCTATCTTCAAGTTCTTGATGTTGTATCAGCAAGGGTTCATTAACACCTACCGAATGGGTAATGCAATGTATTGCACCACTATAAGAAATAAGATTTTCACCTTGGTTGTCAACATCTATACCAACAATGTTGTAGCCCGGTAAAGCTTCTTCGTAAATACGTTGTGCTATGGTGTCGTATTCTGTTCTGTAAAAGGGCACCAACACTGTATTATTTACAAAAACTGAATTGGTGTAGGTTCTGTAATAGCCGTTATTATCAGGATAATTACCAGATGAGCTTGGAGGACTAGGAATCCTTATAACTTCATAAGGAGTACCAAAGGCAGAATTGTAATTTTCTAAAACGTATTGGATATTAGCTTCAATTTGTGGTCCGTCAGCTACGCCTTCAGGGTATTCGGCTATTAATAAGGTTTCTTCGTTAAGGAGTTTCATATGCATATCAATATGGTGTATGCCGTCGTAGGGTAAATTTTCCATAATGATATAGTTATCGATGCCCATGAATTCTTCTAAAGTGTTATTTATTTCTTCAATTGTATGGTCAGGATAGTAAACGTTACCATCTAATCCTTCCCAAGCATATCCACCGCTATTTTCATCAACGATTAATTCAGAGGAAAATGCCGTTCCCATACCATCACTCATAAAATTGCCACCTGTTGCCATTAAGTCCCAAGGAGCTTGAGTCGTGTTGTGCATATTCATATTAAAATATTCAGCTACTTTTTCTGGTACCAAGTCGTCATAAGGTCTATTTCTATTATAAATCCAATCCACTAAAATGGCTTCACCAACGTCATTTTTATAGACGGTATTTTGCCCATAATCTCTTATCCAAATATTGTTGAAATCGGTTTTAATAAAATTTACATTCTCTGTGTTAATTCCTTGATTCAAAAGATAAGATTCGACTTCACTTTCTTCTTCACAAACAATTATGACTTGACATTCTTGTACAGCATTAGCTACGATTTGTGAAAGAATGGTTTCTTCTTCTATGTTATAGCCAGTGCTCCATGTAATAGTTAGTGCTTGTATTTCTTCCCATTCAGCCATTGTTCTCACTGCTTCAGACGGTGGTGTGGTGTAAATAGTTGCAGACGAAGTGTTTTTTTGATAAGGATTTTCTGTAATTCCTAAGGATTTTAAAAACCCTTTTTCTCTTTCATTTGGAGCAAAGCCTTTGGGTAAATACTGAGCATATGCAAAAGAAGAAAAAAGAAGAAAAAAGAAGATTTTTTGCATTATTTGATGATAGGATTAGTTAGTGTAATTAAGGTACAAATTTACTGACTAATATTCAATTATGCCATTAATATAGAATTGGTCTTCTCTATGGCTTCTTGAATGCTCTTGACATTTTTTATTCTAAAAATCAGTTTACCTTTCAGTTCTTTCATTTCATAATTTTTATGATTCTTTTTAAAATATTCTAAGACCTTGCCAAAGGTGACAGACTGAAAATAGGGGTTTTCCTGTGGGGGGAAATATCCAGTTAGATTTTCGTTTTTTAGGGATATACGTTGGAAGCCTAGCGTTTTGCCTATCCAACGTAGACGCAGTGATAAGATTAATTCTTGTACTTCTGAGGGTAAAGGTCCAAACCTGTCAATAAGTTTAGCCTCGTATTCTATAAGTTGCTCTTCTTCAGATAAACTGCTCAGTTCATTGTATAATTTTAGACGTTCACTGATGCTATTGACGTAATCATTGGGGATTAGTATTTCCATATCAGTATCTAACTGACATTCGTCAACTAACTCTTTTTCTTTATCGTCATCGGCATATAATTCCTTAAACTCTTCTTCTTTCAGTTCGTTGATAGCTTCATCCAATATCTTTTGATACATCTCAAAGCCTATATCACTAATAAAGCCGCTTTGCTCTGCACCCAGCAAATCTCCTGCACCACGAATATCAAGGTCTCGCATAGATATGTTGAACCCACTACCAAGTTCAGAAAATTGTTCTAGAGCATTAAGTCGTTTTCTAGCGTCTGCTGTTAGAGAATAGGTGGGAGGGGCTAAAAGGTAGCAGAACGATTTTTTATTGGAACGTCCTACACGTCCACGCATTTGGTGTAAATCACTGAGCCCAAAGTTATTGGCATTATTGATGATGATGGTATTGGCATTTGGAATATCCAAACCACTTTCTATAATAGTAGTAGAAACTAACACATCAAATTCATTTTCCATAAAAGAAAGCATCAGTTCTTCTAGTTTTTTACCTTCCATTTGACCATGTCCTGTGCCAATTTTCGCATCTGGACAAAGTCGCTGTATGAGTCCTGCCACTTCTTTAATGTTTTCAATTCTATTGTGAACAAAATAAACTTGTCCACCCCTAGAAATTTCATAACGGATAGCGTCACGAATAGTTTCTTCATCAAAAGTGCATACTTCTGTTTCTACAGGATATCTATTTGGTGGTGGGGTATTGATAACGGATAAATCCCTAGCACCCATCAAAGAAAATTGTAAGGTTCTTGGGATAGGTGTAGCGGTCAGAGTTAAGGTATCTACATTAGCCTTAAAGGTTTTGAGTTTATCCTTCACAGCTACTCCAAATTTCTGTTCCTCGTCAATAATTAATAATCCTAAATCTTTAAAGCTAACATCTTTTCCTACAATTCTATGTGTGCCTATCAAAATATCTACCTCACCTTCAGCTACTGCTTTTAAAGTTTCTTTTTGTTCTTTCGTAGTCCTAAATCGATTGATATAGTCCACTTTACAAGGCAATCCTTGCAACCTCTTTTTAAAGGTCTTGGCGTGTTGCATAGCTAATATGGTAGTTGGCACCAATACGACCACTTGTTTATTATCTGCTACAGCTTTGAATGCCGCCCTAATGGCAACTTCTGTTTTTCCAAAACCGACATCACCACATACCAATCTGTCCATAGGCATTATACTTTCCATATCCCTTTTAACATCTAGGGTAGCTTTGTGTTGGTCAGGAGTGTCTTCGTACATAAAGGATGCCTCTAGTTCATATTGTAAAAAACTGTCTGGTGAAAATTCAAATCCTTTCTGTTCTTTTCGCTTGGCGTACAATTGAATGAGGTCATAAGCAATGGTTTTAACTCGGCTTTTTGTTTTAGCTTTTTTCTTTTGCCAAGCCCCAGAGCCTAGTTTATTAGTCTTTGGTTCTGCTCCGTCTTTGCCACTATATTTTGCAATTTTATGAAGAGAGTGAATGCTAATAAACAAAGTGTCGTTGTCTTTGTACAATAGCTTAATGGCTTCTTGCTTCTTATTATTTATGTCTATGGTATGCAGTCCAGCAAAGCGACCAATACCGTGGTCGATATGAGTGACATAATCGCCTGCTTGCAAACTATTGAGTTGTTGCAGACTGATAGCTTGATTGTCCGCAAAGCTTTTTTTGAGATGAAATTTATGATATCGCTCAAAAATTTGATGGTCGGTATAGCAACATAATTTCAACTGATGATCTACAAAGCCTTGACTCAAACTTAAAAGAATAGGTTTGAAATGAACGTCTTTATCGTAATCTTCTAAAATACTCTCAAAACGATTGATTTGTTCCTTGCCATTACAGAGAATAAAATTTTGATAGCCTTTGTCGTGGGCATCTTCTAAATCCTCAATGAGCAAATCAAATTGCTTATTAAAAACGGGTTGTGGCGAAGACCGAAATTCATAAGAAGCATCGGCATTAAAGTAATGGTATTGCCCAAACTCTACAACAGGAAAATGAGCTAATTGTTCTAACAATAAGTCTCCGTTTAAGAAAATATGTTGAGGTTGGGTGTGTTTAAGAGGACTATCTTGAAGATTGTCAAAGTGTTGCTCTGCTTTTTCAAAGAGCTCATTGAGTTTGTTTTTGGTATGGTCACAGTCTATTAGCCATACTTTAGAATTTTTAGGTAAAAACTCTAATATACTCTCTTTGGCATTGTCACTAAAAATAGGGAATCGAGGAACAATGCTAATATGTTTTTGCTTTTCTTTAGACCTTTGGCTATTGATGTCAAAAGTCCTGATACTTTCTATTTCTTCGTCAAAAAATTCTATTCTAAAAGGCGACTCGTTAGAAAAAGAAAATACATCTACGATACCACCACGAACGGAATATTGACCGGGCTCAATAACAAAATCAACTCGTTCGAAGTTGAATTCTTGCAGACATTCGTTTAAAAAATCTATGGAGATCTTATCCGATAGCTTAATATCGAAAGAATTATTTTTAAGCTGCTCTTGGCTGATGACTTTTTCAAAGATTGCCTCGGGATAACTGACTATTATAGGTAGATTTTGATGGTTTAAACTATTCAAAACCTCTGTTCGTAATAGTACATTGGCATTGTCGGTTTCTTCTAGCTGATACGGTCTTCTGTATGAACTAGGGTAAAATAATACCTTTCTGTTTAATAGTGTCTCGAGGTCATTCAGAAAGTATGCCGCTTCTTCTTTATCGTTAAAGATAAATAGTTGAGGTCTTCTTATCTTTTGAATACTGTGTGATGCAATAAGTGCTGTTTGAGCACCAACTAAATTTTTAAGATGAAATTTTGCAGAATTTTTTTCTCTAAAACAATCCACCATTGCGTTCAAGCAAGGGTGGTCTTTGTAGTGATTAGATAAAATTAAAGGCTTCAATTAATCCTCCTGCATAAATGATTCAGCCTTTTCGACCATTTCTGTTGAGCCTATAAAAAATGGCACACGCTGATGTAAGTCATTAGCTTCAATATCCATTATTCGCTGAAAACCATCTGAAGCCTTACCACCCGCTTCTTCAATAATCCAAGCTAATGGGGCGCATTCGTATAAAAGCCTTAATCTACCTTTAGGTGCAGCATCGGTATTGGGATAAATGTATATACCACCTTTTAGCATATTTCGGTGAAAATCGGCAACTAGTGAACCCATGAATCGTGCTGTATGGGTACGCTTTCCATTATTCAGTTGATGACAGTATTCAGCATATTTTCTAACACCTTCAGGCATTATTTTTTCGTTAGCTTCATTGACCGAAAATATTTCGCCATTGGGTGGTGTCTTAATGTTGGGGTGCGATAGACAGAATTCGCCAATCGAGGGATCAAGAGTAAAACCATTAACGCCATTTCCAGTAGTATAAAC
>CAXFLH010000099.1:0-5169 GCA_964003875.1 uncultured Flavobacteriales bacterium
TTTAATTTCAGTTTTCCCAATAGGGTAGGTGATGCCAATTTAAAAGTAGCTTTAGCTGCTAATTCGCCTTCGCCATTCAATTCTAATTTTACCATTAATGCTTCGGGAATGTCAAGTCAGACCACCACTATTTCAGGAATAAGTAGCAGTTACAACAAAGCCAATCTTAAGGTTTTCGAAAACATCCTAGCTCCTTCAGGGGATAATATACAAGTAACTCTTGATTTTAGTAGTTCATCGCCTTATGGAAAAGGCTGGATTGATTATATAGAAATTAATGCTGAAAGGGACTTAAAAATGTATGGTAGTCAAATGTCTTTTAGGTCTTTGGCTTCTGTTCAATCAAATTCTGTTAGTGAATTTCAGCTCTCTAATATCAATTCATCAACACGAATATGGGACGTTACACAAGCTCTCAACCCTCAATCTATAGTTGGTCAAAGTTCATCTTCTGTGCTTTCTTTTAAAATCCCAACCGATACTTTAAGACAATTTATAGCATTTAATGAAGGATACTTATCTGTTAAGCTATTAGGAAAAGTCGATAATCAAGATTTGCATGCCCTCAGAGATGTTGACTATTTAATTGTGTCGCACCCTACCTTTTTGGAACAGGCCAATAGACTAGCAACATTTCACGAAAGTCAGGGTTTAAACGTTGAGGTGGTTAGTCCTCAACAGATTTACAACGAGTTTTCCTCTGGTAGTCAAGATGTATCTGCTATACGAGACTTTGCTAAAATGCTATACGACCAAGACCATCCGTTGAGGTATTTATTGTTGTTTGGAGACGCATCTTATGACCCTAAGAATAGACTGTCTGATAACACCAACTTTATTGTGTCTTATCAATCTTCCAATTCTACCAATGAACTGTATTCTTATGTTTCTGATGACTACTTTGCTTTACTTGATGAGGAAGAAAGTATATTTTCTGATGCTACAAATATTCCTTTTTTGGATATTGGTGTAGGACGATTTCCTGTTCAAACTGTGGAAGAAGCTAAAAATGTTGTTGATAAAGTTATTGCTTACAGCGCTTTAGAGTCCTATGGTGATTGGCGATTGAATATGTGTTTTATTGGCGATGACAACGATGAAGTAGAAACTGTTCACTCTTTACAAGCCGAACAACTGGCCGACTATATTGCTACAAACTACCCTGAGATGAATGTAGACAAGATATATTTAGATGCTTATCAACAAGAGTCATCAACAGGGGGCCAGCGTTGTGAAAGTGCTAATAATGCCATTTCAGAAGCTATCAATAAAGGTATGTTTGTCGTTAATTACACCGGTCACGGTGGAGAATTGGGTTGGGCTCACGAAAGGATTTTAGAAATAGATGATATTAATTCTTGGAGCAATGAACATAAATTACCTTTATTTATGACGGCTACTTGTGAGTTTAGTAGATACGATGACCCTGAAAGAGTATCGGCAGGAGAGCAAGTTTTTCTTAAAGAAAATGGAGGAGCTATAGCACTTTTAACTACTTCTCGAGTAGTGTTTACAGGAAGCAATTTAGATTTAAACACCTCCTTTCTAGAAAATTTATTCCCACAAGATAATGAGTCATTTCCTAGATTAGGAGATGTGTTATTGAGGACTAAAAATAATGTGGTAGATATTTCAAACACCAATCACAGAAACTTTACGCTACTAGGAGATCCAGCTCTGCAATTGGCATACCCTCAATACGATATTATACTGACTGATGTTCAGGATAGCGCCAAGGCTTTGGGTTTAGTCACTATTTCAGGTGAGATACAACATAATGGTTTTAAGGTCAATAACTTCAATGGTTTAGTTTATCCAAAAGTATATGACAAACGTAGAGACTTCCAAACTTTAGGGCAAGATGAATCGCCGGTGTTTGTTTTCGATTTACAAAAGAACTTACTATTCAAAGGTAAGTCTTCAGTTGAAAACGGAGAGTTTTCATTTTCATTTATTGTTCCTAAAGATATCAATTATGACTTTGGAAAGGGTAAAATTAGTTTGTATGCCAAAGGAGATGTGCAAGACCAATGGTGTGATGCACTTGGTTATAATTTAGATATGGTTGTGGGTGGTACGTCATCGGAATATACAGAAGACTTTGAAGGCCCACAAATTGAACTATTTATGAACGATACCAACTTCATTTTTGGAGGCATTACTGATGCTAATCCATCTTTGTACGCTAAGTTGTATGATGAAAATGGTATCAATACAGTAAGTAATGGTATAGGGCACGATATGTTGGCTGTTATAGACGAGGAATCTTCCAACCCTATTGTATTAAACGATTTTTATGAATCTGATATTGATAGCTATAAGAGTGGAATAATAGACTATCCTTTTAGCACACTTTCAGAGGGAAAACATAGCTTGACTGTCAAGGTGTGGGATGTCCATAATAATTCGGCTGAAGGAGTCACAGAGTTTGTGGTCTTTTCATCCAATAATTTGACTATTCAAAATTTATTAAATTACCCTAATCCTGTGGTTGATTTCACTTCTTTTTACTTTGAGCACAACCAAAATAATGAAGATATGAAGGTTGTTTTGCAAATTATGGATATACAAGGTAGAGTTGTAAAGGAAATAAAAGAAGATATTACTCCAAATAGTTATAGATACGGGCCAATTCAATGGGATGGAAAGTCTGAAAGTGGAGCTAAACTCAATGCAGGGGTGTATGTTTATTCTCTAATTGCTAGTCTTTCAAATGGAAAAACAACTAATATTTCTGGACGATTGATACTAATAGAGTAAAATATTCGTTATTGATTTTTATTGTTTTTATATTTGTTAATTAATAATTCCGAAAATGAATCAACTTAAGCGATTATTTGCCCTTGTTTTACTAGTTATTACTTTACATTCCTTTGCTCAAATTCAAGTTGAGGATAACAAATTCAGACTTAATACCATAACAACCTCAGTACCCTTTCTTATCATAAGCCCTGACGCTAAAGCTGGTGGTATGGGAGATGTTGGTGTAGCTTCAACACCTGATGCTATGTCGATGCATTGGAACCCTGCTAAGTATGCTTTTGTTAAAAATGATGTTGGTTTCTCGCTTTGCTACACTCCATGGTTGAAGTCACTAGTACCAGATATCAATTTATCATATTTAACGGGTTACTCACGATTAGACGAAAACCAAGTGTTAGGTTTCTCACTTCGTTATTTTACCTTAGGAGAAATAAACTTTACAGATGCCAATAACAACCCATTGGGTTCATTTAACCCTAATGAATTTTCACTAGATGGAGCATATGCTTTGAAGTTGTCTAAGCGATTTTCAACGGGTGTTGCTTTAAGGTATGTTTATTCTAATCTTACAGGAGGTCAACAAGTAGGTACATTAGCTACTAAAGCAGCTCACACTGTTGCTGGTGATATTTCAGGCTTTTACATTAAGGAAGTTAGATTAGCTGGTCAGAAAATGGATTGGGCTATGGGTTTAAATATTTCTAACATTGGTGCTAAGGTGTCTTATACCGAAACGGTTGATAAAGATTTTATACCTACTAATTTGAGGATAGGTTCTTCTTTAGCTACCGATCTTGATGAATATAATCAATTGGCATTCGAATTTAATATCAATAAACTGTTAGTTCCTACACCACCAATTTACGACGAAGATGGTGAAATCATAAGTGGACAAGACCCAGATGTATCTGTAATTAGTGGTATTTTCCAATCTTTTTCAGATGCACCATACAATGATAGAGAGGTTCGAGAGCTGATTTATTCAACTGGTGTAGAATATTGGTACGACCAACAATTTGCTGTGCGCTCGGGTTTTTTCTATGAGCACCCCTCTAAAGGAGACCGTCAATTTTTCACTCTTGGAGCCGGAGTGCGATATAATGTATTTGGATTAGACTTCTCTTATCTCATTCCTCTTCAAGGTAGAGATGAGGTTAATGCTGTTAATCCACTGTCAAACACTTTAAGATTTGCCTTAACTTTCGACTTTAGCGAATTAGAACAAGTCGATAACTAATTCATATAATTTGAACATACGAATAGGATACGGATACGATGTACATCAATTGAGTGAGGGCGAAGACCTCATCCTTGGGGGTATTCACATTCCACACACTAAAGGTTCAGTAGGACATTCGGATGCCGATGTGCTTATTCACACCATATGTGATGCTATTTTAGGAGCTGCCAATATGCGGGACATTGGTTTTCATTTTCCAGATACTTCTGCTG
This sequence comes from uncultured Flavobacteriales bacterium, assembly GCA_964003875.1. Taxonomy (GTDB): domain Bacteria; phylum Bacteroidota; class Bacteroidia; order Flavobacteriales; family UBA7312; genus UBA8444. Next base: position 4,216 of record CAXFLH010000099.1, read on the forward strand.
ATTATAAAGGCATTGACAGTAAAATATTACTGCGAGATGTGATGGCTTTAATAAGAGATAAGGGCTATGAAATTATCAATATTGATTCCACCGTTTGTTTAGAAAAGCCTAAAGTAAATCCCCATATTACACAAATGCAAGAAGTCCTATCGGACTGTATGCAGATAGAAGTTAATCAACTTTCTATTAAAGCGACTACTTCAGAAAAGATGGGCTTTGTAGGTGCCGAAAAGGGAATAGCGGCACATGCTGTTGCTTTATTAAAAATGGAGTAGAAGATTCTAGTTAGTTTTAAATTGCTGGGAATGTAAAAAGAAAACCCCTCAATCTACTAGATATAAGGGATTTATTTTTAGTAGACAACTCTACTGAAATATCGAACATAAGTCTGACTCCAAGAGATTTTGAGCAAACTAATTATTTAATAAAAAAACTTATCTCTAAAGATTATTTATAATCTCAGGATTAATTTTCTTTAAATCTTCAACAAATTTAGTTTTGTGTTTTGGAGAGATTATTAATTCGTTAAACTTACCATATCTGATTTCTATTCTATCAAATGAAGCAGCAGGAGAGGAAATAATATTTGACGATTTAGAAACTTTTTTCATCTCCCCAATATTTACAGGACGATATTTAATAAATCCACATTTTATATAAAGTTTTTCATTCTGAATCTTATAAGTGGTATTGAAAAACATATGTAATATTAATCCAAATAAAATAATCAGAGCTAAAGTCATTAAGAACATATTATTGTTAAAACCATCGTTAATATAGTTAGGAATTAATGGCCAAAAAAAAAACTATAAACACAACGCTTAATAATGTATATGATACTTTAGAATAATAAATCATTCAATTAAAAATTACATGTAAATATAAAAAAACGGCTACACTTTATAAAAGTATAACCGTTTTATTGTTTTAGTAGCGAGGGCAGGACTCGAACCT
>CAXFLH010000100.1:0-5144 GCA_964003875.1 uncultured Flavobacteriales bacterium
CATTACTACAAGCAAAGACAAGTGGAATAAATAGTAATAGTATTAGCTTTTTCATATTTAAAAGTTTAGTAAGTCCAACAACCAATTCATAACAGCATAACCAAATTTATATCCGATTGCTAATCCGATAACAACTATAATAAGTTTGGCCCAATTTGGCAGCTTTTTCATATCGTATATTGGTTTATTTATAAAAATTATATAGATAGAGGCTCAAAAGAATATCTTGTAGGAACAAAATTATGTTCTTTAAAAATTTGCTGAGTGGATGGTTTAGCTAACCATTCTTTAAGTTTTTGTGGGTTTACATCAAAAAAAAGTTCTAAAATATTTTTATCATCAATTTTACAAAAAACACATTTTGAAGAATCACACCATTCAGTAAATTCAGATTTAATTTTTTCATAGCCATTTATTTTAAAATCATCGGCATCATTACAACTTGCTGTCAGCATTAAGTTCATATAGTTATATTTTTTTAATTTATCTACAAGTTAACGAGTTGTTTCGGATTTAACAAGCAAGAAATGTTGACATTGATAGGTCGCTTTTTGCACTACAAATTATGTATGTTATATATTACGTAATACACCTTAAACAACTATTACTTATGTATTTCTGGTATACAATTTGTGTTTGTAATATGTCACAAAAATATCTTTGATGTATAGTTTATTAAATATTGGCAGATTATATTTAGTTCTGGGTTTTATTTCCATACTGGTTTATTTAAATATTCCAGAAGAAATGAATCAGTCCACAATGGCAGTATGGATTCTTGGACTTAGTTCAATTTATTTTGTTTTAGGTATAAGAAGACTTATAAGGCATTATAAGGAAAATAAATAACTTATATATATCATTTCCATTCTTCAAAATAATCTCAGACAAAGTACCATTGGTATAAATAGTAATAGCATTATCTTTTTCATTTTTTGTGTTTCTTTAAAATAATTAAATAAACGAAACCCATTAACCAACTAAAGATTATAATATACACCACTCCTTTAAATCCAAGCTCATCTTTAAATGAAGACATTACTCCACTAAAAGCTGCAATGGCAAAAAAAAGCCAATTATTTTTTAGGAACTTCATATTTTCATAATAGTATTAGCTTTTTCATATTGTATTTTGTTCAATGTATTTACAAGTTAGTGAAAAAGTTATTTATGGTTTGGCAAATTTTTATATACGTATTAAATGGAACATTTATTGATTATTTTATAATTTTTACATAATATGAGAAGAACACGCACAGATGATTATATTAACATTGAAAGAGCAACAGATCTTGAGTGGGTTGTTTTTGATAAAAGACATTTAAAAAGGGCTAACAAGAAAAAAGCTACACGAAGAAATAGAAGATACAAGAACAATCTAATGAATCATCTTGTAAAAAAAATAAATTAAGACCACTAATTTAAATGCCAATTATTCTCCCCAACAACACCCTAAGAGAAATTCCAAGTATAATTTTCTCAGAACTTAGAAAAGCAGCTTCTAAAAAAAAACACCCATTTAAAAACGTAGTACTAACAACTGTGAAGGAACAAAATCCACTCTCCAGATGGGTTATATTTAGAAAACTAACAGTAGAACAAAACCTTCTTGTTTACACAGATGCAAGAAGTGAAAAAATTAAAAATTTAAGAAAAAATCCGAATTGCGGTTTATTATTTTATAATAACAGACAAGGATTTCAAATCTATTTTAATGCTGTTTCGACTATTCATCAAAAAAATGAATTGACAAAAAAGTATTGGCAAGGGATTGTAGGTAAAAGTTCTGAAAATTACACAACTGTAAATCCGCCCGGTTCACCAATTAATAGCATTGATAAAGGACACATAACTGACAAAGATCTGAACGATAAACATTTCTCAATAATTGAATTTATACCAGTTAATATGAAGATATTACAATTGAGCAGAGACGGTCATATAAGGGTTAATTATGTTAAAATTAACAATGAGTGGGAGGGTTCTTTTATAGTACCCTAAAATAAGGGTACACAATTGTGATTTAATTGTCTTCAAACTCCCAATATGCAAAATCACCAGGGAATAACCCAACTTCAAAGGTAGACTCAAGCTCATTATTTGAATTATATATTTTTACCAAGTTAATATCTGTAAAATTTGTAACGCCAAAATATATTTTATTATTAATAATCTCTGCAGAGTACAATTGGGATGGTATTTCGTCTCCAATTTTAGTGTTTGAAATAAAATTTAAGTCTTCATCTAATGAGACTATTCCCCCATCAGAAGATCTAAAAATACTTGAACTAAATTTATGTATTGAGCCTCCACAAACTACACCTTCATTGTAATTATTAATTATTACCTCATCATTAATTATATCAAGCCTGGATGTTCCATAAAAGGCGTTAAAATTTTCATCATAATATGTATTCGCTACATAAATATTATTATCGTCCTTGATAATCGAGGTTGGTCCAAATCCAACTGTCCACTCTTTTTCTATTGTTGCTGTCTCAATGGAAATTTGATAAACTTTATTAGAGTCAGAGAAATCATTATTCATTTGAATTGCTACAAAAAGCTTCCCATTTTCGTGGATAATAGACTCAGGTTTTCCGTTAAGAGTTGTAAAATCAGAAATTATGTAATTAAATAAATTCAATCTTTTAATATCATTTGTATTCCAGTTTGTAAAGTATAAATAATCATCGACTATAACCATTTCTCTTGGACCTGATCCATTTGTTGAAACCTCAATCCCTGGTAAACTCAATCCATCTTCCGTTATATCGTAAGCGACAATTTTATGACTATTATTAACAATAACAAAAAGTTTATCATTGTAAACCTCTAATGATTGAACAATATCTCCTATATTATCAATTGAAAATATATCTCCAGATTGATTGAAATAGTGTACTGATCCGTTACTTGCTCCAAAGTTTCCTTCACAAGCTACAAATACAAATGATTGTATATTATTTTGGTTTTCTTCTACTGCTTCATTAGAACAACAGAATGAAATAGAAATCGCTGAAATAAGATATAATAGTTTTTTCATCTTGAATTATTTTTACCCAATTTAAAACTTAACATCAATCTTTCAAATTTTAAAACATTGTGAAATCAATAATTTTTAATCACTCTTATTAACATATCACAGGCATATCTTCCTCTTTAATTAAGTGCTTTATCAAAAATCCTCTAATTCATATAAAACAGAACTAACAACTATCGTATCTCCATCCTCAGGGGACGATGGAAACCTAATCCACTTTGAAAGCTCACCATATTCAAATGTCAGAGAATCAATATTTCCTATGTAATGATAAATACAATATTCATCTGTAAATTGCTCTCCATTTTCAAGACCCCATTGTAGTGTCCCATCATCATAAAATATATATGTAACAGCATTTTCATTATTTACAGGAGTTGCTATTGTATTTTGTAATCGATCAATCTCCATACAAATCGGCTGCCATTCTTGGTAGTCTTCACCTCTACTGAATAATTTTGGGCTACTTTCATATCCAAACAAAAAATTATTCTCATCAACTATTTCAATATAAAAATCTGTATCAACAAATTCAGGAACATACAAAATATCTCCCTGAATACAATACGATCTTGCACTTGGATTATTAAAATAGGTTTCGTCATTACTATAGTATGCAAAAGTGTTTTCTGTAAAAACAATTACTTGGTCTCCCCAATACCAAGAGCCAACTAAGTCAATATTAGGAAGACATTCCTCAACCTCATCATCATTACAAGCAAAGACAAGTGGAATAAATAGTAATAGTATTAGTAATTTTTTCATATCGTATGTTGATTTTTCAGACACCCTGACAGGTCCATCTTAACCACCATTTGTCGGGATTAAATTCACTTTTTTTAATAAAATAGTGACAATATTTAGCATCATAGTACCTTTCATAATTTTCATCATCATCTTCATATTTCTTTATTTGCGTTTCTTCTTCAGATGATAAAAAATTACTTTCATTAATTTCAAGTACTTCATCCTCATAATGGTTTTTGGTTATAACTTCTTTTATGACTTTTCCATCATACTCAATCACACTTTCGACAAAGTTTCCTTTTGTTATATTACTTACCCATTCAATACAGTGATTATCGTGATTATTGTCATTAAGACAAGTGTATGAGTATCTGGTTGAAACCATCATTAAATACTTTTCTCCAAAAACTTTTTCAAATAGTTCTGTTATTTCATCCGCTTGTCCTGAACCGGTAACAGTAAGTGTTATTTCTTCATTGAAATCTAGATACAAATTATAATCTACTTCAAATTGTTCGTTATCATTTAGATATTCTACAACTTCATCTATTTCATCACTAATTTCAAGGTATTCACACAGTTCAAATAACTTAATATTGGATTTTATACCACATATATTAGATACAATAGAGTTTTTATTTATTTTCATAACCTTGGTTTAGTTGGTAAAGAATTCATAGGTCGTAGTCGATAACAATAACAGTTTCATATTTTGGATGGTAAGAAACAGCTCCACCTATAATAGAAATTTTCGGATTCAAAATATTTTTTCTGTGCCCAAGATCTTTTACTCCTTCATCAATCAAAAGAGAATTAACTACATCCCTTCCGTTATATTGACCATAATCACAATTCTCCCAATAATTTATCTTTTTACATCTGTACCTTTTATGCCCAACTTTGCCATTTTTACCTTGTTCCTTAGCAAGACATAATGCGTCTTTATATAATTGTCTGTTAAATTCAAGTTTAGACAGTTTTTTCTGTTTTTTTAATGTCTTTATCAAAGATTTATAGTAGAATGAATTTAAATTTGTCTCATCCCAAATAAAGTCAAACCTCACAGTATCTTTAGGGTAAATATCCTCTCTCCAATTCAAGATTTCTAATTCAAGATATTTTTTTGGATACAATCTTACAAGATTATGATATAGAATTATATCTTTTTCAAAGTTAGAAATATAACTAACCTCTCTAGCAACATCTGCGTTGCTAATTTCACTTTCCGTCCATCCATTATCTATTTGAGAAAAAGAAAAAAAGGGTATAAATAGTAATAGTATTAGCTTTTTCAAATCGTATGTTGCTCTTTGTTTATGGTTTATCGTGTTTTGCAAAGTAGTCGTTTTTCCAA
>CAXFLH010000101.1:0-5010 GCA_964003875.1 uncultured Flavobacteriales bacterium
TTCAGTAAATACTTCCTCGCCAATCATGTTCACAACTTTAACTGTCATCGTTTGTGCTTCTTCTGAAGAAAAGCTTTAATATTTTTCATCAGTAATTATACATATCAGTTCAAATTTCTTATCTGTTGGTTTATAGTTCAAAAAAAGAAACTACTTAAATATTAATATAGAACAAGTCAAACACGTCTTATTTGACTTATTTTTACATTTTAAAAAATTACTATCATTATGTAATGAAGTTCATTAACTCATTTATACTTTTTGTGCTTGTAAGCATGACTCTTAATGCTCAATCCTATTTCCCTCCCATTAGCAATTCTAACTGGGACAATATTAGCCCATCTAGTTTAGATTATTGCCAAGCCAATATAGATAGCCTTTACAATTACTTAGATGCTAATAATACTAAAGCATTTATCTTACTAAAAGACGGTAAAATAGTCTTAGAGAACTACTTCAATGAACATACAGACACTTCTAATTGGTATTGGGCATCGGCAGGGAAGACGATAATTGCTCTATTAATTGGTATAGCACAGAAAAACGGTTTGCTAGATATTAATAATAGCACATCAAGCTATCTGTCTGACGCTTGGACAAGCGCCACTCCAGAACAAGAAAGTATGATAAGCCTGCGGCACCAACTGACTATGAGTAGCGGATTGGACGATGGCGTAGAAGATCCTTATTGTACTCTTGATACTTGTTTAGTGTATTTAACTGAAGCCGGTACACGCTGGGCTTATCATGAGGGTCCCTATACATTGTTGAGAAATGTCATCGAAAATGCGAGTGGAATAGGCATTAATAATTATGCCTTTCAAAAACTTACAGCCCCCATAGGTATGAATGGCATATTTGTCTATGAAGATTATAACAATATTTTTTTTAGTACAGCAAGAAGTATGGCTCGTTTTGGACTATTAATTCTCAATGAAGGTCAATGGAATCAAAATGACATTTTGGGAGATGATGTGTATTATAATGATATGATAAACACCTCACAAGAACACAATGAATCGTACGGTTATTTATGGTGGCTCAATGGTAAAAACAGCTACATGGTGCCACAAACGCAATACGTTTTTGATGGTCATTTGAGCCCTAATGCACCAAGTGATATGTTTGCTGCTATGGGTAAAAATGGACAGTTTATCAATGTAGTGCCATCAGAAAATATGGTTTGGATACGAATGGGTGATGCTCCTGAAGAAACTTTGGTTCCTTTCAATTTTAATGATGAAATATGGACCTATATCAATCAACTCGACTGCGAAGCATCTAAACTAAATGAATATCAAGGACAAACAAAAAAGCTAGTGAAGATAAGCGATGTTTTGGGGAGACCGTCAAAAGTCGTAAAAAACACCCCTTTATTCTATATCTACGACGATGCTAGTGTAGAGCAAAAAATCGTTTTGGATTAGTTGTCAGTTCTATAAATACATCGGCACTTCCATCAATAATATTTTAGCCCCTTTAGTTGCTGTAATATCCAAAAAATCGGTGTTCCAAATACCAAAACCATCTCGTTTGTATAGCTTTTGATTTTGAATAGTCGCTTGACCTTCTATAATGAAAGCATAAACTCCATTTTGCTTGGACTTTAAATCGTAATTCAGCCGCTTAGTACTTGTAAATTCTCCTAAGCTAAACCATGCGTTTTGATGAATCCATACGCCTTCGTCATTGCTATTTGGAGATAAAATTTGATAAAAAGCATCTTTCTTTTTAATTGATTGTAAAGAGAGTTGATCGTATCTCGGCTTTACATTTCTTTGGTTGGGAAACAACCAAATCTGTAGTAGCTTAACTTCTTGCTTTGCATTGGCGTTAAACTCGCTGTGTGTAATCCCTGTTCCAGCACTCATGACCTGTACATCACCATTCTTTATAATTGTACCATTACCCATATTGTCTTTATGTTTTAAGTCGCCTTCAAGAGGAATAGTAATAATTTCCATATTGTCGTGAGGATGTGTGCCAAAACCCTTTCCTCCTGCAATAGTATCGTCATTAAGCACTCGTAGTACACCAAAATTCATCCGTTGTGGGTTGCGATAATTAGCAAAACTAAAGGTGTGATTGACTTTCAGCCAACCATGATCAGCGCTACCACGAGTATGTGCTTTATGCAGAACTGTGCTTTCTGTACCTATTTCATCATTTGGCATATGGTTAAAACCAACTTGTTCAATCAGTCTGTTGAATGTGGACTCTTTAGTGTTGCTAGACTTAAGCACAAAAGGAGCTACCATAGCGGCAACTCCTGATGCTAGTGATTTCTTTAAAAATTCTAATCTTTTCATTTTATAATAAATTTACCTATCGGATATTTTTTAAGCTATTGTTCTAAGCTCTTCTTATTAAATAAGGTTACTGATAAATGATCTGTTAAAAATACAATTTTTTTAGGTTTATTATTTATTTCATCTATGGTCAGTTTGGGCTTAACTTTTCGAGGCATATTAAATCTCTAAATTCACTTTTATCTCAAGCTCATCACTAGAAGTGTTTTTAAGTAAGTTACTCATAAAGTAGAATATGAATTGACAGAGGCGAGTCAAAACCTTATACCATTGTTTCAAAAAATTGATTCTGGGGTAAAAAAGTATTATACATAAAAAAGTGGAAAACAAGCTGTTAAGTTGAATTCCACTTTTTTAGGCTTAACCAGAGCCTTTCGTAAACTTAATTACTGATAACAAGCTTATAAGTTTTTAGTTCCATGGTTGTTTTTAAAGTAAGATTATAAATACCTTGAGGATAATTAGATAAGTCTAATCGAATATTGTTTTGTTCTTTTGTATTTAGAGATGAAGAATGAACTTTGTTGCCTAATATATTAGTCACTTGTAATTCCACATCTCTTTCATCAGAATTAAATTGAATGTTAAATAGACCCGAAGATGGATTAGGATATATAATTAATTCAATACCGTTCTCATTAATAGATGATGTGCCACAAAGCTCTTGACATTCGGAAAGAGAAGAAAAATCACCTGTACCATCAGACAACTCAACACAAGCGTCTTCTAAACAATTCCAAGATATATCGGGAACAATAAGTTTGCAAAATAACAAATCAGGGCTATTTTGAGGAGCAACAAAATTTTCATTTTCATCATGTATTATTTGACCATTCGTATCATAAATCAAATAGCCTGTTTCATCAGCAAAAGCAGGGTCAACTACAACAAAATTAAGTGTATCGTTATAATTTGTATTGATAAAAGTAGTTTGAGAATAACTTGTCGGCATATCTATTTGTTTATCAAAAACTCCATTTCTGTAAACATTTAGACCGCCACCATACCATCCAGCGCCATAATCACTAAAAGTTTGAACTTTTACCTTACCGCAGTAGTCTTCACCAAATTCTTCACAGGCAATAATATCTGTATAGCTATCTAAAGAATAAAATTGCTGTGTAGAAGTGGCATTAACGACTAACTCTAAATCAGCATTGTAGAGTTGATAGGATTGAGTGTATCCACCTTCATCTATAAAATATAAACTTATTTTATCGCCGACGTCTACACCAAAGTCATAAACTCTATCTGCACCGCCATCAAATACGGTTAGCGATTCTATAAATTCATCATTTTTATATAATAATAACTCTGAGTCGCCCCAACTGTAATTTGAAGTAGATTGCAATACTAAACGCCAAACCCCACATGTCCCTTCAATGGTTGGCATAAATGGAGATATTACTGCATCTACTATATGAACAACACCATTGTAGGCATATAAATCTTGTATGCTAACTTCTACGGTATTTTGTTCCCCAATAACATAAAAAGTGCTATCGCTATATTCAAATTCTATCTGCTCATTTTGTAGGGTATTGGCAACATTGCCAGAATACATGTCCTCACCAAAAATTTCATAATTAAGAATGTGATTATTGACAATGTTTGACAAAAATTGAGAATTCAAAAGCTCACTGCTAGGTATCCCTAATTCATCGGCAAGAACTGCAAAAGCATCATCAGTAGGAGCAAAAACAGTCCAAGGGCCAGGACCAGAAATACTATTATCTATAGACGCTTGTACAGACAACTCATCGTCTAAGCCAACTGCTACTATAGCTTCTTCTAAAATTTGGTGACTATCGCTCTGTCTTATGATTTCCATAACGGTAGCCTCAGGCACACCTTGAGGAGCCAAACAATAATCAATGATATGTACAACACCATTATAAGCCTCAAAATCAGTTGAAATGACTTTAGAACCGTTAACGAAGATTCCTTGTTCATTTTGCGAAATATTTAGTGATTGACCTTGACATAGATATCGTTGTCTTTGACCACCTTGTGTTATTATCTCTCTTTGATTTATTTCTATTGCTTCAGAACTTTGATCAAGTCCATAACAATTAAGATTTAATCTATTAAAAAATACAGTATCTCTCCCATTGCCACACCCGATATCGTAAATTTTTCCTTTATAGTTTTTTAAGAATTTAGAACATTTTTGTGAAAAGGGTGTAGGTTTTAAATTTCCTTTAGTAATCTTGTAATAATTATCCCAATAATTTTCTGAAGTACTGTTAGATTTTCCAGAATAATAATTACTATAATTTTTGTAGTCAATTATTGGAGTAAGACTGTTTAATTCAGCATATTTTAAATGCATAAGGACTAATAAATAATTTGAAAACAAACCAGCACCTGGGGGTGTTCTCCTAATTACGTAGAAAGTTATGTCTCCATTCAGCTTTCCAAATTTTTTATTTTCTTCTTTTAAATGTCTAGAATTAGTAAAAATTATAGATTTAACTTGTGAAAAGTATTCATTTACAGTTATGTATTTTCTAGATTCTTTCAGCCTTCTAATTTGATTAAGTCTTGAAACAAGCCTTCCTAAAATTTTGCTCATTGATTTAAATATACTTTTTTATAAAAGTTAGATTCATCTATAAAGATTTTATCCTTATTTAAAGTACAATATAAATTTATCCAACATTTATCACCTTGCTTTGGGTAAACCCACAATTCATCTATA
>CAXFLH010000102.1:0-4950 GCA_964003875.1 uncultured Flavobacteriales bacterium
TCATCAATATAACTAAAGCATGTCGCCTATATTGTCTTAAAAAGGCAGGAGTTATCAAACCTAATTTACTAAGGAAATATATAAGGATAGGTAAAAGAAAAACTATACCATTTGCCAAACATACTGTAGTGACCGTAGAAATAAAAGAATTGAGATTGATTTGATTTACTACTTCGGAACTGACCTGATAATTTCCTAAGAATTGAACAGATAAGGGAGCTACGGCATAATATCCAAATAAAACACCCATTGTGAATAGTAGAGAGGTGTAGAATACAACGCCTCTAGAATATTTTTTCTCGCTATTATGAAGGGCAGGTTTTACAAATCGCCATATTTCCCAAAAAATATAGGGAAAAGCAAGAATAAAACCGGCAACGACAGAAGAAACAATATGAGTACTAAATTGACCAGACATATTGATGTTCATTAACTCAAATGGCATTTTATCAATACATAAAGCCTCTCCGAAATGAAGCGTTTCTGACATCCAACAGAAAAATCTATAGGTAGAAAAACTTGGGTCTTTAGGAGCAAAAATTATCTTATCAAAAAGAATTTCTGGAAAGACAAAAGCTAAAACTGTAAATAACAAAACGGAAGTAGAGCTTCTAATAAGATGCCAACGTAATACTTCTAAATGATCTAAAAAAGACTGTTCTTGTTTTTCTTCACCTATTTTTTCCATCAAACTAATCCTTCTTTTAAAATATCATGAACATGTACAATTCCAATATATGCATCATCATTGACTACTACAATTTGAGAAATATTATTTTGTTGCATTAATTTAAGAGCATCACTAGCTAACTCTTCCTCTTTAATAATTTTGGGGTTTGAGCTCATAATATCAATAGCTTTAAAATTTTTCCAATCGCTTTGATTTTCTAACATCCTTCTAATATCTCCATCCGTAATTACACCGAGAAGCTGATTATTTTCTGTAACGGCAGTAGCTCCTAGTCTTTTTTTTGAAATTTCAATAATTACCTCCTTGATACTAGAGTCAGCTGAGACCTGTGGAACTTGAGTATTCGAGCATAATTCACCAATTTTCATAAATAACTGCTTGCCTAATATTCCTCCTGGATGATAACGAGCAAAATCAGCATCGGTAAATTCACGACATTCTAATAAGCAAATAGCTAGAGCATCGCCCATTACCAATTGGGCGGTAGTACTTGTTGTAGGGGCTAAATTGTTAGGACATGCTTCTTTTTCAATACTAGTATTTATGGTCCAATTGGACTGTTTAGACAAATACGAATCGGTATTGGCAGTCATGGCAATTATAGAATTACCCATAGCCTTTATGAGTGGCAAAAGGACTTTTATCTCTTCTGTATTTCCACTTTTTGAAATACACAATACGATGTCATCAGCTTGCACATTTCCTAAATCGCCATGAATAGCGTCTGCAGCATGCATAAATATAGCAGGTTGTCCAGTAGAATTAAAGGTAGAAACCATTTTTTGAGCAATATTGGCACTCTTTCCAATACCGCTTACAATTAATCTGCCCTTCGACTTAAGGATTGTTGAAATAATAGCTGTAAAATCGTCATTTATAAAAGTTTCTAAATGGAGTATAGACTCACCTTCTGTACGTATAACAGTCTTGGCAATTTTTTTTATGTCAATATTAGATTTCAATAAATTTATTTTGAATAGGTTAATAAAATTGTCTAAATTTATACCTATGTACTTTGATGCAAAAGTATCAAATTTTAGCTTGATTATATTAAATGAACACACACACCACACATTTAACGGATGAACTTCAAAAGTATTTTGGATTTAACCGATTTAAAAGCCAGCAAGAAACCATCATTAAGAACACATTAGATGGTAAGGATGCATTTGTAATTATGCCTACTGGTGGTGGTAAGTCAATGTGTTATCAGCTACCCGCTTTGATAAGTGAAGGTTGCGCTATCGTAGTGTCTCCACTAATAGCCCTGATGAAAAATCAAGTTGACGCTATTCGAGGTTTTAATAATGATGATGCTATAGCTCACGTTCTAAACTCTTCACTTTCCAAAAGAGATGTCGCACAAGTTAAAGAAGATGTAGAGACAGGAAAAACTAAACTTCTATACGTCGCTCCGGAATCTTTAACTAAAGAAGAATATATCGACTTTTTAAAAGAAAGAAAAATATCCTTTTACGCTATTGATGAAGCACATTGTATTTCTGAATGGGGTCATGACTTTAGACCAGAGTATAGAAATTTAAGAAAAATCATAGAAAATATTGGACGTTCACCAATCATTGCTCTTACTGCTACAGCTACTACCAAAGTTAGAGAAGATATTCAAAAAAACTTAGGTATAAGTCACTGCCCTGTATTTTTCGATTCGTTCAATAGGGATAATTTATACTACGATATCCGACCAAAAATTGATGTAGAAAAAGAAATCATAAAATTCATTAAACAAAACGAAGGTAAATCCGGTATTGTTTACTGTTTGAGTAGAAAGAAGGTGGAAGATATAGCCGAAACGCTTCAGGTTAATGGTATCAATGCGCTTCCTTATCACGCTGGATTAGAAAACAAAACTAGAGTAAAACATCAAGATGCCTTCCTCATGGAAGATGTAGATGTTATTGTGGCTACGATTGCTTTTGGAATGGGTATAGACAAACCTGACATCAGGTATGTTATTCATCACGATATTCCAAAAAGTTTAGAAAGCTATTATCAAGAAACAGGACGAGCTGGTCGAGATGGTGGAGAAGGAAATTGTGTGACTTTTTATAGTTATCAAGACATTGAAAAACTAGAGAAGTTTTTGCAAGGTAAGCCTGTTGCTGAACAAGAAATTGGCAGACAACTCATTTTAGAAACTATTTCTTTTGCAGAAACCTCTATGTGTAGAAGAAAATATATTCTGCACTACTTTGGTGAAACATTTGATGATGCCAATTGCAACGAAATGTGCGACAATTGTAGACATCCAAAACCTAAATTTAATGGTGAAAAATATATTGTTCGATTAATAGATAGTGTAAAGGCCGTAAACGAACGACTAAAAGCTAAAGAAGTAGTTAAAGTTATTGTAGGTGAAAGTAACGCTTTAATCAAACAACATAAATCTGAATCTCTTGACATCTATGGCAAAGGGAAAGATAAAACAAAAGGCTTTTGGCATGCCGTTATTCGTCAATCATTAGTCAAAGGTTTTTTAAGAAAAGAAATAGAAAGTTATGGTATTCTTAAACTCACTGAGGAAGGAAAAGAATATGCAGAAAAGCCTTACGAAATCTTTTTAACTGAAGACCATGATTATGATGCAATAAATGCTAAAAATGCCGCAACAAGCAATCAAAAAGGTGCTGCAGCTGACACAATACTATTTGCTAATCTTAAAGATTTGAGAAAAAAATATGCTAAAGTAAAAGGCTTACCTCCAAATATTATTTTTTCTGAAGCATCTCTTGTAGATATGGCTAATCAATATCCTATAACAACTGATGAACTAGCGCAAATACATGGAGTTGGACAAGGAAAAGCTAAAAAGTTTGGAGAGCCATTCTTGAAATACATCAAACAGTATGTTGAGGTCAACGATGTGATAAGACCTGAGGAAATGGTTGTAAAAACAGTAGCTAAACAGTCTAGCAACAAAGTCTATATTATTCAAAGCATTGACAGAAAACTTTCCCTTGAAGACATTGCATCTGCCAAAGGACTTACTGTAGAAGAATTAATTACAGAAATAGAAACAATTGTAGAATCAGGCACTAAAATCAACCTCAACTACTACCTTGATGAAATTATTGATGAATATCAAGAGCAAGAATTATCTGACTTTTTTAAAAATTCTGAAAGTGCAACCTTTGACGAAGCAAGAAATGAATTTGAAGAAGATGAATATACTGACGAGGAATTGAGACTTTATAGAATAAAATTCATTTCAGATGTCGCTAACTAACTGTTTATAGCTAACCAACTCATTATTCCAATACTATTTTTTAAAGCCGACTCATCGATGTCAAAATAAGCGTTATGCAAATGTTTTCTCTCTTGATTATTTATGCCTACTCCTAGTCGATAAAAACAAGCCGGAACATGATGAGAATAATAGGAGAAATCCTCGGAAGTCATTCGTTTTGGAATTTCAATCACATTTTTATAACCTATGAATTTTTGCGCATTTTCAAAACATAGCTTAGTAAAAGACTCATCATTTTTTAAAAAAGGATAGCCGACTTTAATATCTATATCACATTTACCACTCATTTCTTGTGCTGTAGAATAACAAATATCTCTCATAATTTGGTGTGCTTCTTTACGCCATTCTTCATTCATTGCTCTAAAAGTACCCTGTAAACTAACCACGTCAGGAATAATATTGCCAGCAGAACCGCCTTCTATAACTCCAATAGAAAATACAGATGGGGTGTCCTTTACTTTATCAAATCTATCGTATAAAGTTGTTATTATTTTACTTGCAATAAGCAAGGGGTTTACCCTACCCTTTGGAAGTGCAGCATGCCCTCCTTTGCCAATTACATCTATATATATTTCGTCTGATGAAGCCATAAACATTCCACCACGCATTCCAATGATACCACTATCTAGCTCAGGTGAAACATGTTGACCAATAATTTTATCAACTTTAGGGTTTTCCAATACACCTTCGGCAATCATTAAAGATGCACCGCCAGGTAATTTTTCTTCACCAGGCTGAAATATTAACTTAATTGTCCCCTCCCATTCCTCTTTCAATTCATTGAGGATACGCCCTACTCCTAAAAGCGATGCTGTATGAACATCGTGACCACAAGCATGCATAACTCCATTATTTTTAGAAGTGTAATCTAAGTCATTCAATTCCTGAATTGGTAACGCATCTATATCAGCACGTAAGGCGATGCATTTAGAATTGGGGTTTTTACCTTTTATAAGTCCTAGACCTCCTGTTTCTACTATTCCAGACTTAAAAG
>CAXFLH010000103.1:0-4925 GCA_964003875.1 uncultured Flavobacteriales bacterium
TGCTCAACTGCATATCCACCATTTTATTTCCTTTGACACGACCTAGCTTAATCATTACAGTGGTGGAAATCATATTCAGAACTAATTTTTGAGCCGTACCTGCTTTCATTCGTGTAGAGCCCGTTACAAATTCTGGTCCTACCACCACTTCTACAGGGTGTTGAGAAACTTTAGATAAAGGAGAGTCTGCATTACAACAGATACAAGCCGTAAGTATCTGATGCTTATTGCATTGTTCTAAGCCCCCAATAACGTAGGGTGTTGTGCCAGATGCAGCAATACCAATAACTGTATCCAATTCATTGATTTGGTATTCTTTCAAATCTTTCCAAGCTTGTTGCTTATCGTCTTCAGCAAACTCTACAGCTTTACGGATAGCCGAATCGCCACCAGCTATTATACCAATTACCCAATCGTGTGAAACACCAAAAGTAGGAGGGCACTCAGAAGCATCTACAATGCCTAGTCTTCCAGATGTTCCTGCACCAATATAAAATAAACGACCACCTTGAGCCATTCTAGAGTATATAGCATCAACCAAAGGTTGTATTTTAGAAATAACTTTTTCTACGGCAAGTGATACCCCTTTGTCTTCTTGATTGATGCCTTTTAAAAGACTAAGTGTATCCATCTTTTCTAGATGGTTGTGATTGGAATCTTGCTCGGTTGTTTTGTTCATTTATATTGTTGGATATTTAGTTGGGTTGTGGTCGTGCATTATAGCATAAACACTTTCAAAAATATCGTCCGTATTGGGTTTGGAGAAGTAATCGCCATCTTCGCCATAGGCTGGTCTGTGGTCTTTTGCAGATATGGTTTTAGGCTCACTATCTAAATAAAAATAGCCTTTTTGTTCTTCTAATACTTTTTGCATCATATAAGCTGTAGCACCTGCCGAAACATCTTCATCTATAAATACGACTTTATTGGTCTTTTTTAAACTTTCTACAATAGAGTGCTTAATGTCAAAGGGCAATAAAGACTGTACATCTATCACTTCACAAGAAATCTCTACTTTTTCTAATTCTTTGGCTGCTTCAGAAACTAATCGCCAAGTAGAGCCATAAGTTACTAAGGTAATGTCACTACCTTGTTTTGTAATTTCCGGAATACCTACTGGAGTGGTAAATTCTCCTAAGTTTGATGGTAGTTTTTCTTTGAGTCGGTAGCCGTTCAAACATTCTATGACAATAGCTGGTTCATCACTAGCCAAAAGGGTGTTGTAAAAACCAGCGGCCTTAGTCATATTTCTAGGCACTAATACATGAATACCTCTTAGACCGTTAAGCATCATGCCCAAGGGCGAACCAGAATGCCAAATACCTTCTAGTCGATGTCCTCGTGTTCTAATGATAAGGGGTGCTTTTTGTTGTCCTTTAGTTCTGTAATGTAGAGTTGCTAAATCGTCAGATAAGCCTTGAAAGCAATACAATAAGTAGTCTAAATATTGAATTTCAGCAATTGGTCTTAGCCCTCGCATAGCCATACCAATACCTTGACCTAAAATAGTAGCTTCTCTAATACCTGTATCTGATACTCTTAATTCGCCAAATTTTTGTTGTAAGCCTTCCAATCCTTGATTAACACCTCCAATCTGACCGCTATCTTCACCAAAAATCAGTACCTCAGGATTATCAGCCAAAATACGTTCGAAGTTATCTCTTAAAATGACTCTAGCGTCCACTTCTTCAGATTGTTCATTGTAAGTAGGGCTAACTTCTTTAACTTTAAGAATGGATTGTTCAGATTGACTGTATAGGTGTGAACTGTATCTTTCTTGGTTTTGTTTATTCCAATCCGATAGCATTTGCTTAAGCAGTAACTTAGCATTGGTGTCTTCACCTCTAACTAAACGCAGTGCGGAACGAATAGCACCAAAAACATTTTTTCTATGGGGGTTTAGTTTAGCATCAAATTCTAACTTTTCTTTGATAGGTTTTATAAATACACCATTTGGACTTTCCTCTATTAACTTATCCAATAATACAACAGCCTGATTGAGTTCTTCAAGGATAGGGTTCTGATAGGCTTTCCAAGCCATATTTTTTTGTTTAGAAACCTCTTTTTTGATATCAGCTCTCATTTGTGTTAATTCCTCATCTGATGCAATAAAATTGGCTACTAACCATTCTTTAAATAACTCTATACAATCGTAATCGTTTTCCCATTGTAACCGCTCTTTCGACTTGTATCTTTCGTGAGAGCCAGAAGTAGAATGACCTTGTGGTTGAGTCATTTCAGTAACGTGTACCAAAACAGGTAGGTGTTCTTTTCTAGCTATTTTTTCAGCTTTTTCATAAGCTTCTATCAAAGCAGGGTAATCCCAACCCTTAACTTTAATTATTTCAAAACCTTTATATTTTTTATCTCTTTGAAAACCCTTTAGAATTTCAGAAATATTTTCTTTAGTAGTTTGGTGTTTGCTATGTACAGAAATACCATAACCATCGTCCCAAACGGAAATAACCATAGGTATTTGTAGTACACCAGCGGCATTAATGGCTTCAAAAAAATGTCCTTCTGAAGTTGAGGCATTACCAATAGTACCCCAAGCAATTTCATTTCCATTTTTAGAAAAATTGGTCCACTCTTTTAGCAACTTATTTTCTCTAAATACTTTAGAGGCTTGTGCCAAACCTACCAATCGTGGCATTTGTCCAGAAGTACACGAAATATCAGATGCAGAATTGTATTGCTCAGTCAAATTCTTCCAGCTACCATCTTCATTTAAGGACTGAGTGGAAAAGTGAGCTACCATTTGTCGTCCACCAGATTGTGGCTCGGCATCAATATCGGCGTGACCGTACAAAGCCGCAAAAAATTGTTGTACTGTTAATTCGCCGAGTGCCATCATAAGCGTTTGGTCACGGTAATATCCTGAGCGAAAATCGCCTTTCTTGAAGCATCTTGCCAAAGCAATTTGGGCTAACTCTTTACCATCGCCAAAAATACCAAAGCTACCTTTACCGGAAAGAACTTCTCTACGACCCATCAAACTCATCTCTCTACTTTCACAAGCTATTTTATAATCTCTTAAAACAGAAGATTTAAAATCGTTGAAAGTCAGTTCTTGAGTATCGAATTTTTTAGTAGCCATAAATCTTGGGATTTGATTAGGCGAAATTAAGAAAAAATGAGGATTTAAAAGAGTAGTTCTAAAATGACAAATGCACCAAAAATAATAGAGGCAATTCCATTTGTAGTAAAGAAGGCTAAATTGACTTTAGAGAGGTTTTTTTCTGATACCAAACTGTGTTGGTAGAACAGTAATAATGTAAATATTACAAAACCTACCCAATACAAATAATGAGTTTCTAAAAGTTCTCCGGCGTAAAATAAACTAGCTGCTGTAACAAGGTGTAAAAAACGACTCAACAGGAGTGCGTTTTTTCGACCTAAGGCTACTGGTATTGAATGCAATTGATGTGCGCTATCAAATTTATCATCTTGCAAAGAATAGATAATATCAAAACCTGCTACCCAAAATAGCACTGCTATAGAAAATAATAGAGGTGCTAAAGCAATCTCTGATGATACTGCTAGAAAAGCACCAATAGGAGCTAGGGATAAGCCTAAGCCTAATACTAAATGACATAAGGCTGTGAAACGTTTGGTATAACTGTACCCCAAAATAACAAGTAATGCAATGGGCGAGAGATAAAAACAAAGTGTATTGATAAAATAGGTTGTAGCTACAAAAGCTAGGCAGTTAAAAACAACAAATAGTAATGCTGATTGGGGCTTAATCGTACCATTGGGTATTTCTCTTATTTGTGCTGTTCTGGGGTTGTCCAAATCTATATCTCTATCTATGTAACGATTAAACGCCATAGCTGCTGAACGAGCAAATAGCATACACAAGAGTACATAAATTAAAGTATGCCATTCAAAACCATACTTTTTACTAGCTAAAAAGAAACCAATCAAAGCAAATGGCAAAGCAAAAATAGTATGACTAAACTTGATAAGTGATAAGTAATTTTTAAAGTTAGCCATAGTTAATTTATTTAGCCCAAACAGTTCTATATAGTAATTGTTTATCATCGGCATTTTCTAGCTTTTGTAGCTGATAAATAGGGTAGAAGTGACCACATTCTAAATTCATTTCACTAGTGCCAAATCGTTTCTTTATTTTAATGCTTACTGTTCCTGTGCTATCACTAAGTAAGTCATTCATTGTTTTGTCTTTGGTTTCAATACCATTAATACTCATTACTTCATCATCAACAGCAATGCCATTGGTATCGGCAATACTGTTATTTTGAACTTTTTTAATGATGTGTTTACCATTTTCCACTATGGATATAAAACCAAACTTATCGGCACTTAAGTTGAGGTTATTAACTTTTACCAATTCAAAGCCGACAAGCTTTAGGGCTGATTTTAAACTGTTTGTATAATCTTCTATGCCATGAATGTGATTGCTGAACACTTCACTTACTTTCAAGCCACCATACTCAACACAAAGTTGTTGAAAGTCATCTTCCGTATATCCAGTAGTCAAATACTCATCATATAGTCGTTTCATGACATCATTGAGTGAATATTGGCCGTCAGAATGCTCTATGATAAATAAATCAATCATCAGCATATTCAAAGCACCATCAGCGTAAATGGAAGTTTTTCTATTTGGTATTCCTAAAGAATAACCGTCTAGCCATGAGTCAAAACCACTATCAGCAACCGACATATTGTGTCTGCCATCGTTTTCATAATGACGTTTTAGGTTTTCGTCTTGTGTTTTTAGAAATTGTTGCCAATTAAATACACCACTTCGTTTTAACATTAAATCTCCCATGTAGGTGGTTACCCCTTCAGCGACAAAACCTAGTCTGGAGTAGTTTTCTTTAGAATAATCATAAGGTAGCATCTCTTTTGGTCGAATGGCTTTGATGTTCCAAGTATGATACAATTCGTGAGAGCAA
>CAXFLH010000104.1:0-4786 GCA_964003875.1 uncultured Flavobacteriales bacterium
GGTTTAAATTTAAAATCTTCTTGTTGTAAATTTATTTGCACAGAAGATCCGTTTAAAGAAGCAGGTACTTCATCATCTAAATCGTAACACGTTTTATCTTGTGGGTTCCATATAAACAACCTGTGACTATTCATATTTATTAATTCAACAATATCTTTATTAGATAGTTCGTTACTAATATTAATCAATTCATCTGTACTCATATTATCTCCAATATAATGAATTAGTTTGCATTTTTGGAACACCATCCCACAACCAAGCATCACGATGACCTATACTTATTCTTGGTTTTTTGTAATTATCCCAACATACATATTTAATTCTACATTTAAAAGGTTTTCCTTCTGATGCAGTATAAGGCACAACACTATCACTGTATTGGCTACTTTTATCGTGTACTATTTTATTTTCAACAGGCACAACCAAAGCACTACCTTTACCAATTCTTTTTTTTACTTTATAAAAATCTATATTTGTTTGATCATAACCCCAAGATGAATAAAAAATATCACCCTCAGCTATATGTCTGTTATCGTATATATATCTACTCATATTTTTTTGTGTATATATTTGTTAAAAAACCCCAATGTTCCGTTTTCTTATATTTAAAGTATGCAGCCCATTGTGTTAATGTTACCTCTTTGTATGTCTTATCGTTCATATCCTATTCTTGAATTATAAATTGCACTTAGCTTTTCTTTACGCGTACCAATATATTTACCACATAATGGATAGCATTCGGTTGTAACAATAGTACCTTTTTTGTACTTTTTGTTTTTTAATACAAGATCTTTTGTAAGGGTTTCAATTTTTTTCCCATAGTAGCCCATCTTGTCTCTGTCAGGCTTTTCGATAGTTACAGATCCGATATATCTACCATTTAGGCGATAATCAACGGAGTAACCAAAAATTTCGAAGTTAATCATATTTATATTTATTTATCATTAAATTAATAAATTTCTATTGAACTACCAAATTTTATGTGATGATTCAGTTTCAGCTTTTACAAAGTGACCATCTTCAAATGTAACATATACTGCCCTTTTAAGCTCATTCCAAAGCTTTCTGGAGAGCTGTTTTTCAAAATTTGGCTCTAATATGCTCCTCATTCTAAACTCGTGTTCTACGAGCTCTATTTGGCTTTTAGATAATTTAATTTTTACTAATTTTTCCATATTTATATTTATTTATTTAAATATAATAAAATCACTGCGAACTACCTAATAGCATACTTTCCAAAGTTTGGTTTGCTTAATATTGAATATGTAGCGTATCGGACTGAATCTGTAATATGGTTGTTTTTATCTTCCGGTCTGTTTGTTAGCTTTCCGGTTTTATCTTCAACCCACTTATAGTTTCTAAACTCCTGTATAGCGTTTGTGCTATCCTTGTGAATGAATATCCTGTATCTTTTTAATAAATCAATACCGGCATTCACACTATCCTTTCCCTTGATGCTTGGGCGTATCCTCCAACCCATACGTCTTAATTCATCAATTGTTCTTGGCTCGGCACTATCGGCATATATTATTTGATCCGTTACACAAGTTTTAAAATGTTTATGTATGTCGTTTGTTGTCATCATTGTTCGGTACAAATATTCTTTTATATATAAATCCAAGCCATTAATCCATACACCAACCATTGCTGTCGGATCGTTTGTGTAGCCAAAGTCCATTCCCATTGCTACAAACCTTGCTTCGTGTGGCAGAATATTATACTCGCTGAACTGAAATATTGTAGCCTTGCTTAATCCTTTTTCACCAAGCCCATATATTTGCCAGTATTGTTCATCTGTATATTTAAGGCGTTCGATCTCCTCGACCAATCCTTGTTCTAAAAAGGGGTTGTCTAAATATGTTGTCTTTAAAAAATCAGCATCTTCCCTTGGTATTATTTTATCATACAGCCAATGATACTCCTCACTTGGGTTGTAGTCCAATATGATACGTTCACTTGTTCTGAATAATAATTGTTGCCAATCTTCCCAATACAGCTCGTTTGCTTCGTTTATAAAAAGTAAATCTCTTTTTCTTCCTCGCACCTTTACCGGCTGATCAAGGCTAATAAATTCTATAAGGTTGCCAAACAAATTATATTCACTACTTGATTTGTTGTGCTTATCTTCTTTATATAAATGGTGTGATCTTAATATGTTTATAAAATCTCTTAAAACAGTTGCTCGAAGTGCCGGAAAAGTTTTACGACAAATAGTAATAGTTTTTTTAGTATTATGTAAACAGTAATAGAAGATAATATATAAAAGTATATTATACGTTTTTCCACTTCTTGTACCCCCTTGATTAACTACAATTTTTTTCTTGCTATCAACTAAATGTTCAAATACTACATTAGTTTTTAGGTTTATCTGCATTTCTGACTATTTCGATTTTTACATCACTCGGTACACCATCGGCACCTGTAATTTCTTGTCTTTCAACATAACCCCTTTTCTTACCTCTTGTTTTTAATAAAAATATTGTAGCAGCTGTTGAGCCTTCTTGAATCTGTTTATGTAGTTGGCTTTCAGCAAAATCAAGGGCAACGTTTTCGATCTCATCTACCTTGTCTGCAAATTCTTTGTCCTCGTTATAGTAATTATAAAAAGTAGTTCTGCCTATTCCAACTTGCTTACAGGCAGTTGTTACAACGCCTAATGATTTTTCCAAAGCATCAACTAACGCCTTTTTTATGTGTTCACTTTTGTTCATTTTCAATTTTTTCTTTGTAATCTTTTGCTTCCTTTTTTCGTTGTCGTAGCGAATCAAGATGATCAGGATCAAGCCTATTGATCTCCCTTTGCATTTTCTTTGTTCTTATTCTTGCTATTTCTTCATCAACAGTCATACATTGCCACATTCTTTCAAGCGAATAATACACAACGCTGTATCGATAGCTATCCTTGTGTCTATATTCAATGGGGCTTACTCCGTGTAATAAATCTTGCCCATCAAATATCGTTAATGAATTATCAGCAACTTCTAATGATATATCTAATTCAGGTATTACTAAATGCCCACCATCAACATCACCTTTAAACACAACCATATTACTAAACACATTTTTAAAATTACCACTATCAAAATGGTACTTCAATTGATTATTTTTGTTTACGATCCCACTTGTAAATACTGAGCTTGATATTCTCCAACGATCTTTTACTTTTTCCCTGACTTTGTTTTTATGTTTAAAGTATGTTTTTTTAAATACGCTTTTGTAATATTTTTCTACTTCCAATGCATAGTTGCTTATTACATAATGTTGCTTGGGAAAGTTTACAGCCATTGCTGCCGCACTACAATAGTCGTGTTTATTTTCTTGCCTTGGGTTATATCCAAATACAGCACTTGTGTTTACAAGTCCGTGTGTTCTTTTGCCGGTTCCGTATTTAATATTTTTTACTGCCCATCGTACATCGTTTGGCTTCTTTGGTAATATACGATACAATAAAACCGGAACGCCATCTGAATAAATAACAACATCATCTTTGATATGTTCGCTAACATCTGACAACTTTGCTGTTCTTCTAATATATTCTTTAGGATCTACTTTTTTTCTTTCTATATTTATTCTTCTCATCTATTTATTCTTAAATGTGTGCCTTTGGGCTGATTTGCTTTATCTACTATTTTTACATTATTCGGAAACAGTTGCTTCATTAACGCTACCTCTTTTCTTTTTTGCTCAACACGATCATCAACACTTCCAAGTCCTCCTTTTGAATATCTTGAAAAATCAAGGAATGTATAATTCACGATTAGGTTTGCTCCGTTCTTTACTAAATGATAACAAGTAGCATAATAATCCGGTATGCATCCAATATCTTTATGAAACAAGAACTCTGTCTTTTTTAATGCACAGCATCTTGTGTCGATCAATCCGAAGTAGCTATATGGGTTTGTCATATAATATGCGTTGCCGGTGCTGTTCATTCCTACAAATTCAATTCCTTTTTCATCTGCTTTTTCAACAGCTTTTTTTAATTCACTAAGCGTGTAATTTATTTCGCAATCAACAAAGTCCTGTTTACCTGTATCGAATCTTTGTGCTTTTGTTAAATCATCACTTAAAAATATTATCCATTCACCTACCTCTGCCAATGATAAGGCGTAATTAAAATTGTTCTGTATTCCTTTTGGTAGCCCTGTTTCAATAATTTGTGCCTTTGGTGATAGGTTTTGAAATTTATCTGCATTATTATGACATAAAACTATATGCTCAAAATCAAGCATACTTGAAGTTGTGTTTGTTTCGTACCGATCATAATACATTAAAAATGTTTTCATTTTTTATACTGCTCTATTAAAAACCTTATTACCTGTGTGTTATCCTCAATGTTTTCTTTTTCCCTAATTTCTGTTAAATCCTTTACAGCCTGCTCGTATTCATCTGCATTAAAATAAAGCGTGATTTGTTTTACTTTGGCATTTATATATATGTCAAGTTCTTGATCAAATACATCTCGATCAATTTCTGGCTCTTTATCTTCATCAAAATATATCTTAGGTAAATCCAGCCCCCAATCAGAAAGCTCTTTAATCTCCCATTCGTTAGCTAACAAGTCCCAATCCCATTCTCCAAAGCCTGAGTTGTCTTTGATAATAAACTCTCTTTGTTTTTCTTCTGACCAGTCAGCTACATCTATCCATATTTCTTTTAAACTCGTCAAATCAACGTTTACTTCTTCATCGCCAATTTCTATAGGATAGTCTTTACCATACCCAAGTATACGTGCTGATACTAATAAAGTATTTTTATCACCAACAACAAAGTCTTCTAACTTTAC
>CAXFLH010000105.1:0-4695 GCA_964003875.1 uncultured Flavobacteriales bacterium
AAACTTTTGGAGTAGTATTAATTGAGGCGATGTCTTGTGGTTTGCCAGTACTATCGACCAAATCCGGAGGCCCTGAGTCAATAATTAAGAATTCAAAGCTAGGTATAATTTGTGATTTTAAAGATTTAGAAAAAGAAATGCTAAAAATTATAAAAACTAATTACGATTCGGATTATATCAGAAAATATATAATTGATAATTTTTCAGAGAAAATTATTTCCCAACAAATTATTGAAGTTTATAATGTTAAAAATTGATCATTTTACGGAAAACTTCATATTAATTTTGGTAATAACATCAATGTTTTTTCCAACACTTCCCATTGGTGTTGATTTGAGATTTGATGATATAATGGCTCTTCTTTTAATACCTATATTAATTTTAGTTAGACCAAATTTTAAAATTAATAGAATCGTAATTTCATATTTTTTTATTTTAGTTATAGTTTGTATTTCTACGCTTTATGGCTACTTTCTTCTAGATGTGCCAAAATCATTTAGGGATCTTAATGAATTTGTTAGAATTTTAAAACCCTTTTTAATAATAATTGCGGTCAGTTATTGTGACACAAATCAGCTTACGAAAAAGCTACATTTTTTATTTAGGTATGGTGCATTATTAATTATTTTCTTAGGTTTTTTAGAGTATTTTAATATACTAGGAATTAGAAAAATTATGTCAATAATATATACTGGGCATAGATTTGAAGATTTAGAAAGAACACGTACTATATTAACAGTTGGTGATCCTAATATTGCGGCTGCATTTGTTTTGTTCTTTATCACATATATTTTGCAATCTATGTTATTAACAAAAAATAAAGTTAGAAATAGTCTTATTTTACTTTTATTATTAGTTGTTTTATTAATGACTTCATCTAGAACTTTACTTATTGTTTTTGCTATAATTTTATTTGCAAGTTTGGCATATCATTTCAAAAGAAATAAGTTTTTTTCAATCATTATTTTTTCACTTTGCTTTTTTGTTCTTATATTGTTAATCAATCAATTTCAGTATCTGACAATTGGATTTTCTACTTTTAGTGAAGGAACAAATACTTCAATGCTACAGAGGTATAAACAGTGGTCTGAAGCATTTGAATTGTTTTTAAAGTCACCTTACATTGGCTGGGGACCTGCTAAGGAAATTCATTCAACAATTGTTGATAATGAGCATCTATTTCTCTTACGAAGGTATGGTGCCATTGGGTATTTAGCTATAATTAATCTTTTGTTTGGTTATGTTTGGGTAGTTTTTAGAAAACGAGTAAAAATTAAGAATATGGATATTTTTCATAAAAGAATTGCATTAAGCTCTTTCTTTGTTTGTATACTAATTTTTATACTGATGATGACTAATAATTTCTTTTCAGGTTACCAACTGATGCCATTATACATTATTATGATAACTATAGTTGAAAAAAAATTAAAAACAACTTGATAATTTGACTAATATTCTTTTGATACTTTTTTTGTCATCAGTCTATTTGATGAATGCATTTGGAATAGGGCCAAATCTATATCCATTGAGGTTAATTCTACCTATTATAATTATATATTTTTCCGTTCTTTTTTTCCAAAAATCAATACTATTTAGAGAAAAAATTAAAATACAGCCTATTTTGAGTTTTTCACTATTATTTTTTCTTTATTATTTCTTTCATACCTATATCGTAAGTTTTTTAAGGCACACATTATTCGGTTACAATTATGAGTTAAACTCAATACTAAACTTCACTTTTTTATTAGGCTTAATTCTGACTTTTTTTCTCACATATCTTTCCGATACAAAAAAGTTTTTTAAAATTTTTAATTGTGTAACCTTGTTGTTTTATTTCTTGTATGGATTGTATGCTTTTTACGAAGTTATTACAGGTAATCACTTACCTACATCTGACTTATTCGATGCTCCCTATTGGTTAAGATATTCGCCTACAGTAGTGTATTATAATTCTAATGACTTCGCTTCTATTTTTACGCTAATGTTTATGTATTTGTTAAGTACTTATGATAAGGAAAAAACATTATCAATATTATGGCTTTTTTTAATGATATTTTTCCACCTGATAATAGTTTATTATTCACAAAGTCGAATTTCACTATTAGTTTCATTACTTTTTTTAGGATTTAGATATCCTTTCAAATTGGCCTACTCATCAATTCTTGGTGTATTGATTTTACTTGTCGGCATAACAGTATTTGAGCCCAATTGGAATATGCAATTTTTAGACGGTTTAAAAGAGTTGAAAACAGATTTATTATTTTCTGATAGGCAATCTACTTCAATAAGGCTTTATCTTTATAAACACTCTATTATGTCTATATTTTCTAGCTATGGATTAGGTTATGGAGTTGATTACTCATTACAATATTTTCAGTCTATTAACGACCCTAATTTGTCACATATTGTTAATCCACATTCCTATATTTTTGAAATCCTAATAAATAGTGGTGTTTTATCACTTTTAGGTTTTACATTATTGAATATTTATCTGATCATAAACAATATTTTTTTAAAAAAATACGATTTAGTTGTTCAAGTTTTTATGTTTAATCTATTACTATTTTCATCAAGTTCATCATTGTTTATATGGACAATTTATCTTTTTATATTTATATACATTTGCAAAACAGCTCAGCAACAAATAAAATCTTAAAACAAACATTATGGAAATATTTAATTTATTAAAATCAATACTCAATTTTTCGCAAAGACAATGGAAATTTATTTTATCATTTTTTGTCATAGGTGTTGTTTTAGGCTTTTTGTATGATAATTTAAAAGCACCATATTATGAAACTTCAGCTACGGCAACGTCTGGTTTGTCATATTTTGAAGGTATCATTGACCCTAGTGAATTAGAGTATCCTATCATTGACCAAAAGATAGCTATTGATATGGTTAATGGGTTAGGAAAAATTATTGAAAATGAAGAATATGTAATTCTAGCAAATAAGCTTAAAATTTCTGAGGGTATAGCTGAAACAGTCAAATTTATTGAGGCGGAACAATCCTATGAGTTGGACTTAGAAAACAGAAGACAAAAATTATCTCAGTTTTCTATAACAATCAAGGTGACAGACAATCAATCTATAAAAAGCGTTAGTGATGGGTTTCTAAATTATTTCAACAATAACGGATACTCAAACATAAACTACTCACTGTTTCAAAAACAGACTCCTGAATTAATCAAATATTTAGATCAAGAAATTATAGATTTACAATCCTACAGAAGCAATTTGAATGATAAAACTGATTTCGAAATGAGTACGATTTCTATTGCAAATGACAATAGTGAGTCTTTACAGAATCAGATTATTCAATTATATGAGAAAAAACAAGCTTTAGAGAGAGATTTGGAATTACTCAAGCCATTATCTTTCGTGTCTAATTTTCCAGTTTATAGAAAAGCTACTTCTAGAACTTCATTTAGAGTTGGAGTTTTATCTTTTGGTTTTCTTTTCTTAGGCTTTGTTATAGCATTATTTAGAGATGTAAAATCATTTATGAAATAGAAATTTGATGAAAGTTTGCCATTTATCATCAGTACATCCAAGAAACGATAATAGGATATTTTTTAAAGAATGTGTAACACTTCAAAAAAATGGATATGATACATATTTAGTGATTGCAGATGGTCTTGGTGACGAGACTAAGTATGATGTTAAAATCATTGATGTTGGTAAGCCAATCAATAGATTTTCAAGAATATTCATTACTTCTTTAAAAGTATTTCTTAAAGCTAAAAAATTAGAAGCTGATATTTACCACTTTCACGACCCAGAGTTAGCTCCTCTATGTCTATTGTTAAGATTACTAGGTAAGCCAGTTATTTTTGATGTTCATGAAAATATTGGAGAACAGATAAAAGATAAACAGTGGCTTAGTCCAGTATTTGCTAACTTTTTCAGCTTTTTATTTTCTTTTTTAAACACTATTTTTACCAAATCTTTTAGTGTTATAATAGCCGAAAATTCCTATTCTGTAATATATAAAAATCAAAAATCTAAACATCAATTTGTAGTTATTTTAAACTTTCCACAACTTCAATTATTAGATCAATTTAAAAATTTAAATAGAACTGGTAACGAATTCTTTTATATCGGAGTAATTAGTAATGATAGGGGACTAGATACCATTCTTAATGCACTTAATATTTTAGAGTCTAAAAACTATGACTTTAGGATGCATTTTATTGGAAGAGTTTTTGACGAAATAGATTGGAATAAATATCCAAAAATAAGAGAAAAAATTGTTTTTTATGGGAGAATGAATTTAGATGAAGGTTACGCTATATCTTCAAAATGTATCGCAGGTTTAGCAGTTTTAAAACCTATTGGAAATTATGTGAGTTCCTATCCAACTAAAGTATTCGAATATATGGCAATAGGCTTACCCACCATAACCTCAAATTTTGCTCTTTACAAGGAAATTGTTGAACACAATAAAGTAGGTTGGTGTGTAGACCCTTATTCATCTGCTGATTTAGCTCAAGTAATGACGAATATATTAGATAGTAAATCATTAAGCGAAATTAGTGAATATGCTGTTTCAGTATCGTCTAAATATTCTTGGGAAAGTGAGTCTAAAAAGTTGTTGAAGTTATACCATAATATTTTAAGTGAAGTATGATTTAATCTTCTGGAGCTCAAAATTTAATTTATTTACAACGTCAATTGTTCAGATATCTATTTA
>CAXFLH010000106.1:0-4671 GCA_964003875.1 uncultured Flavobacteriales bacterium
TGAATTATTAGGATGAAAGTATATTTCTGTTACATTTCCAACCGTCAAACCATTTATTCTCACAGGAGCTGAAGACTCAAGACCGTCTATATTATTATACGTGGAATAATACTCATTAGAATTTCCAAAAATGTTATTACCCTTCAAGAAACTAATACCCCAAATGAGTAATAAAATAGAGAAAATACCGATAATACCAATCTTTAATTCTGCTTTCATTATTGTTGTTTTTGAAAAATTATAGCATCAGAAATTCCTATTTTCTTATTGTTTAAAAACGCTATGACAAAAGCATCTTTATAGCCATTTTCAACTGCTATTTTTTGGATTTCTTTTGCTTTTTCTAATTGCTTCTCATTACCGATAGCGTATTTAAACATATTTTTTTCTTTGAAGACATCTACCTTAAAATTCATTATTGATGCAATTTCTATCTCCTCTAAAGAGGTTTTAATTTGGACTTTAAATATAACACCTTTTTGAGTGGTTTCATTTTTTGGTAATAACTTTGTTGAATCAACTTTTGTTTCGTTTAAAACTGGTGTTACTGCTAGATTAGAAGATGACGATTCTAATTCATTTTTATAATCTTTTATAGCTCTAAAAATTGCCGATGCCATATAAGATTGTCCAATTTCAGAGTTTAAAAAGTCTTCTTCACTAGGGTTTGATATAAAACCTAATTCCACCAAAACACTAGGCATATTAGTTGCTCGTGTAACCCATAATGGAGTTTGTTTAACTCCCCTATCTGTTCTTTTAACCCTTTCTCTAAATTGTTCTTGAATTTTCTGAGCAATTAAAATACTTTGGTCTAGGTAAGTAGTTTGACTAAGAGAAAAAGCAATAATACTTTCCGGTGAGTTTGGGTCAAAACCGTCGTAATTTTCTTCATAATTGTCTTCAAGATAAATTACAGAATTTTCTTTTTGAGCAACTCTTAAATTAGCCTCTGTATATCGCAGACCCATTACGTGAGAAGAACTTCCTTTGGCTGATGACTTTGTAAAAGAATCACAATGAATAGAAATAAATAAATCGGCATTGGAATTGTTAGCCAAGTCTGTTCTATCTTTTAAAGTTGGGAAAGTGTCTTTCGTTCTAGTGTAAACAATTTTCATTTCTGGAAATGCTGCTTTTAGGTATTCTCCTAATTTAAGAGTCACATCTAGGGCAATGTGCTTTTCTGTTTTGGCATATCTTCCAGTTCCAGGAGCTCCAGAATCTTTACCCCCATGACCAGCATCTAGCACAATAGTTTGAACAACACTTTTCTGAGCTAAAACACTATCAGCAAAAAAGAGCATTATTAGAGCAAGAAATATAAAATAATAGCGTTTCATAATATCAAGCTTTTTAAATAGTAGAAATGCTTAGTTTTGAATCCAAATACAAGTGTAGTTGAAAAAGCACCTTTACATTTCGAAATCATTCTCAAAAGTAGCATATTTTATGTGCTACTTCTTAGTCTCATTATTTGTTTTTTCAACAAGCAATGCACAAGAAATCGAAAGCGATTCTATTGTTCTTAATTCTAATTTAATATCAGATGATAAAATTGATGAACTAGTTATAAGTTCTGCTAAAGACTCTATCGATTATGATATTCAAAACAACAAAGTATTTTTATACAATAACGCTGAAATTAAATACGGAAGTATAACACTTCAAGCCGCATATATTGAACTTGATTCAGATAAAAATATTGTTTTTGCCAAAAGTCTGGTCAATGATAGTACTGGTGAAAACTACGGTTATCCTGTCTTTACTGAAGATGGTAAAAGCTTTACTTCAAAAGAGATAACTTATAATTTCAACACTAAAAAAGGTATAATAAAAGAGGTTCGTACTCAAGAAGGCGATAGTTATATTCTTGGAGAAAAGGTCAAGAAAAATCAAGATGATGTGGTTTTTACTTCTCGTGGAAGGTACACCACTTGTGATGCAGAAACACCACATTTTTCTATCAAAGCAAAAAGGATTAAAACTATTCCAAATAAGAAAATTATTACTGGTCCAGCAGTATTAGAATTTGGTGGTATCCCTACTCCACTCGCTATACCATTTGGCTTTTTCCCAAATCAGAAAAAACAAAGTTCTGGTATCATCTTTCCATTTTATGGAGAATCTTCCAATCAAGGCTTCTTTTTAAGAAATGGCGGCTACTACTTTGCTATTAACGACTATATGGATTTATCACTTATTGGAGATATTTACACTAAAGGTTCTTGGAATTTAAAAGTTAATTCTAATTACAAGAGAAAATACCGCTATCAAGGAAATGTTAATCTAAGCTACTCTAGCTTAAAAAGTGGCAATACTCTAGTTGGTGATAATACAGACAGAAGAGATTTTTTTATTCGTTGGAAACATCAACAAGATCCTAAGGCTAATCTAAATAGACGATTTTCCGCAAATATTAATGCTGGAAGTAGCTCCTATCAGCAAAACAACTCATTTTCAGATAAGGATTATCTCAGCAACACCTTTCAATCTAACTTGTCATATTCAAGAAATTGGAAATCTGCGAATATGTCAATGAACCTTAGGCATAGTCAAAACACCCTTTCTAAACAAGTGAATTTAAGTTTACCAGAGATGAGTTTTAACTTAAATCGTTTCTATCCCTTAAAACGTTTTAATAAAAGTAATAAGCCTAAATGGTATGATAAATTGTATATCAATTATTCTACTAACTTCAAGAATAGTATTTCTATAGCTGATAGTTTACTTTTTCAGCCATCTACATTAACTAAGTTCAGAAATGGTGTTATGCATAATATTCCTATTTCTACTTCTTTTACAGCCCTTAAATACATTAATATCTCTCCTTCTTTCAGTTACAGGGAAAGGTGGTATTTCGATAGAACAGAAAAACAATGGCTTGATAACGAACTAAATACCGATACTGTAAATGGTTTTTATAGAGCGTTTAATTACTCCTATAGCCTGTCAGCTAGTACAAAGATTTATGGAATTATAAATTTTAAAAACAAAAGAGTAAAAGCGATAAGACATATTGCTAACCCTTCTATTTCACTAAGTTATTCTCCTGATTTTTCATCAGACAATTTTAACTTTTATGACGAAGTTCAAATTGATTCTGTTGGAAACTTTCAGCAATACTCCTACTATCAAAATGGTATTTACGGAACTCCAGGAAGACAATCGAATGGTTTATTAAGATTTTCGCTAGGCAATATTCTTGAAATGAAAGCACTTTCAAAGGATACAATTAATCCAATTAAAAAGATTAAGTTGCTAGAGGGATTAAATATTTCTTCAAGCTATAACTTATTGGCAGATTCTATGCAATTTGCCAATATCTATATCGTCGGTAGAACTCGATTATTTAATAAATTTGATATTACTTTCAACGGTTCATACGATCCTTATCAAATTGTTAATGGCAATAGAGTTAACAAATATTATTTCTCAGAAACATATCTTCCAGCTAGATTAACTAATGCCAATGCTAGTCTTAATTTTAGATTAAATGGTGGGCCAAAAAATGTAGAAGATAATATTGCTCACTGGTTAGATTATGTAGACTTTAATATTCCTTGGAATTTGAGTGTAAATTATACGATGAGCTACAACAAACAATCCATCACACAAAAGTTGAATCAATCGTTAAATTTTTCAGGTGATTTAAAATTAACTAAAAAATGGAAAATTGGCTTTAACTCTGGTTATAACTTTGATACCAAAGATTTGAGCTACACCTCTTTGAATATTTATAGAGATTTGCATTGTTGGGAAATGTTAGTAAAATGGATTCCATTTGGATACAGACAAAGCTATAATTTTACCATAAGAGTTAAAGCTTCAGTATTGCAAGATTTAAAATGGGAAAAGAAAAAAGATTGGTATGACTATCAATAGGCTATCCAATTATCTATTAGCTTCCCTCCTTTTGGTGTTAATATTGACTCAGGGTGGAATTGTAGCCCTTTAACGTCAAATTTCTGGTGTGACAATGCCATTATTATACCTTCACTTTGGGCTGTTATTTTAATTGATTCTGGAATGCTGTTTTTATCAAAATACCAAGAATGATAATGACCTACTTCAATTGGTTCTTTTAAACCACTAAAAAGGTAATCCGATTTATCATAATTCGTCAATATTGACTTAAACCCATGTCTTACTTTACTCATTTTCAATAATTTACATCCATAAACCTCTCCTATTGCTTGATGGCCCAGGCAAATACCTAAAATACTTTTTTTAGAAGCAAAACTTTCTATTAGTAGCTTAAGTAATGAACTTTCGGAAGGTAATCCTGGACCTGGAGATAATACAATTTTATCATATTGATTTACTTTATCAAAATCAATTTTATCGTTTCTAACCACATCTATTACAGATACTTTATCTTGTAATAAATGAAATAAGTTAAAAGTAAATGAATCGTAATTATCAACCAATAAAACCTTCATTAAGTATTTGATTAACGTTTAGATATTTTTAATAACGTTGATTTATAGGTTTTAGCAATTTTACTCCAAGAAAATTGTTCTACAACACGGAAAGTATTTTTCCTATAAAATCCTACATCTTCCAGTATTTTTATCACAGCCTTTGATATCGCTTGAGAAGTATTAATAATGTGAAAGCCAGCCTGTTCAGTTTCTAATATTTCCCAAGGAGTATGTTTAGAGGCAATTA
>CAXFLH010000107.1:0-4597 GCA_964003875.1 uncultured Flavobacteriales bacterium
ATTTGAGGAATGGAAAAAAAATAATGGTGATACCTCTTTAGTGTTTGATGATTTTAGTACGACTGAAGTTTTAGATGGTTTCGTATTGTCAAAGAATGAAGATGAACAGTTGGCAACATTAGTATCTGAAAAGATAGGCGATTCGTTTGTACTTGTTAAATCAAATCAACTTCGTATTTTAGAAGACTTTTTTGAGTACGCCACTCACATAAACGGACTGTTGAAAGATGAGTATGTTGTTCGTGCTAAAGAAGAACTGAACATCATTGACGCACGCTTTAAGGATTTGGGTTCAGCAGATAGCATTATTGTAGATACTGTGCTTTCGATTGATAGATACATTGTCACAGCAGAAAAGGGAGCAAAAGTACTTGCTATTCAGCATCCTACAATGCCCAAAAAAGTTTCACCTAAAGTGTCGCTAATACTCGCTTTATCAGTTGTGTTAGGTGGAATGGTTGGGGTGCTCTTCATACTTGTTCGAAATGCCATAGCGAAGCGTAAAGAGCAGTTGGCTAAAGCGTAAGAAACCTTTCAATCGCCTTTTCACTAACGCATTGATACTATTGAGTTTCAATAGTTCCCTTCGCACTTGCTAATGAGCGAATAAGTTAGGAACTCGTTAGAAAGTAAAAATAAATGCAATATAAATCAATGTTTTATACCAATGCTTTATACCAATGCTTTTATTGAGTGGGAGTGAAGTATTATGTACTGTATTCATGCAGATATACCTAATTCTTTATGTGAAATAGACGATGAACTGAAGGCTATTTATCACAGCAAAGATACCGTTTGTATATGGGTTTTTAACAGTAGAGACGAAAGGAATTATTTTGTTGAAGAAACCGCAGGTATGTTGAAAGTAGAAAGAGAAAGCCACTATGAAAAGAATTACAGTATGAAAGTTACAAAGTAGTTACAAATTTTTATTTTTATTGTTTTCAATCAATGGCTTATAGTAAGATTGTTATTGAGTGGGAATAATTTTTTCAACAATTTATAGAAAAAATTGAAGTAATGATAATGAAATTGTAAGGATAAAATAAAATGGACATGCTGGATGTCACACTAATCTTTTCCATCATACTTTGCAGTCTCGTAAGTGGCTTCATTCTTACTTATTCCATTGTTGTAATGCCAGGCTTATCAAACCTAAATGATAAAGACTTTCTAAAAGCATTTCAGGTTACAGACGCTATAATACAAAATAATCAGCCGGTCTTCCTGTTTATTTGGATTGGCTCTATTTTGGCTGTATTAGCTACAATATTAGTTTCATTGGTAAGTATTGGGTTTGCAGAGGCTTGGTTAATAGTTTTAGTTGCTTTTGTTTATTTATTAGGTGTGCAAGGCATAACAGTAGCAATCCATATCCCTCTAAATAACCATATTCAAAGAATTAAAATTGAAGACCTTAATGATGAGGCATTAGCAGATCAACGTCAAAAATTCGAAACAAAATGGAATTTCTTTAATTATATTCGAACAAGTATCGCCATTTCGGTTAGCGTGTTACTGCTTATACTTTTAGCAATACGATAGATTAAAATTTTCAATAAACTTAAAACTTGCAGGATGGTTATAAAGTATTTTTAATACCTGTATTAATTAATAAATTAGGCAAGGGCGATTGATTGGTAGTGTCAAAATATATTTAAATTTACTTATGTTTCCACCTTATTCCTCCTTCATTAATTCTCCATTCATTTAATTCACGGATTAGCATCTTGTAATTTTCGGTTATTTGTTTTTTTGTAAACCAACCATCTATCTTTAAATGAACGTACCCTTCTTTTCTTTCGTGAAATATTCTTTGAAAACTATTGGTTTTATCATATAAAAAGTCATCTTCTATTTTTTTTTGGATTTCACCTTGAAAGACTTCATTGGGACGACAATCAAGAATTTCTGACAATTTTTTTATATGTTTCGCTGGGTTTGTCTGACCTTTTTCAATCCTAGAATATTGAGATTGAGTTATGCCTAGGTGTTTAGACATTTCTTGCTGACTATATCCCTTAGTTACTCTTCTTTTTTCAAGGGGATTATTATATTCTGTAAAATAACTCATAAAAATACATAATATGTATTTTTATGAGTTTGTAAATATTTTTTTAATTAAATAATTTATCTTTTGGTGTGATAAAGTGTAAAAAATTAAGTTTTATTTAAAATTATTTAACGATTGTTTAATTGATTTTAAATTAGAGTAATGTTTAGCTTATCAAAGATAGACACTTAAAGGAATTGGATTGAGAATTGGAGATTGAACAAACGCAGAAATATAGCTTTCTAGCAAAAGCTTTTCATTGGGGGTTCATTCTACTTTTTGGGTATGGGATATTTAAGCAAGTAGACGAGTTAGAGCAGCTTGCTGACCAAGCTTTGTTGAAATTTGAGTTGTTATTTGCAATCGCCTTTTTATTTCTTCTTGTCGCTCGTTTTATATATATGAAAAAAACTCAAACATCATCTCTTCCTGCCACAACTTCAAGATTACAACAGTACGCTGCCAAAATAGTTCATTATGGAATGTATTTATGTTTAGCCTCAATTTCTATTTCTGGTATTTTAATTGGTGTCTTGTACTGGTCTGGGATAAAAAGTGGTTTTATAATTGATGGAGTTATTAGCGTCCATGAGTTTTCTTTTGCCTTAATTTATATTTTGATAGCTATTCATATTTCCGCAGCAATTTATCATAGATTTTTGCGTGATGGTGTTTGGAACTCAATGGTTCCGTTTTGGAAAGAAAAGCTTGATTAAAATAAGTTAATCTTTACAACAGTATTTTTAAA
Organism: uncultured Flavobacteriales bacterium; assembly: GCA_964003875.1. Classification (GTDB taxonomy): domain Bacteria; phylum Bacteroidota; class Bacteroidia; order Flavobacteriales; family UBA7312; genus UBA8444. Next base: position 2,802 of record CAXFLH010000107.1, read on the forward strand.
TTAAAAAACGTTTTGAACTTATTTTTACGTTAAAATCTAGAGTAAAAGGATTTAAATCACGTTTTTCCTATTCTACGGATTTTGAAATGTTATTTTCTCAGAAAATTTATTACTTATGAAAAATACTGAAAAGTAATTTGCATTAGAAAAAATATTGTAAATACAAATATTGCTTTGATTACAGAATAAATAATAAGTATTTAAAGTAAGGTATAGTTAAAACTGTTTAGTTAGATATATTTACGGCTTTTTGTCATTTGTCTAAGGAGTTATTGGTTTTGTTTTCTGTGTTATCTAATAAAGACTTTTCGTTCCTTCAGAAGATGAGATGGTTAAGACTCCTAATTCGGACTGGGTTTGATAGGCGTTTTGATAAGCTTGTGAGTTTAATTTTTGAGCTTATACCTAATGATAGACCTATAGTAATTGATGTCGGTGCGAACGTAGGCAACTTTACTCGTTCCTGTGTTAAGCAGAAGAAAAAGACCAGTTTGATCATTGCAGTTGAACCCTCACATTATGTATTCCCAATTTTAGAGTTATGGTCCAAATTTTGGGCTTCAAAGGATTCAAAAATTGTTTGTAAAAAAAATATTTTGTCTGATAACAAGGGTATTAGCAAACTTCATACACCTATAAAGGATACTGGTTCACTTAGAGTGGGTTTGGCGTATGTAGGACAACAAAAACACGATAATGTGTATAGTGAGTCAGTAGAGGTTATAAAATTAGATGAATTACTTTTAGAGCAAGGTATATCAAGCGTTGACCTTGTAAAAGTTGACGTTGAAGGTGCAGAAGAAAATGTAATAAATGGAGCTTCAAGGTTGATTAACGAAATCAAACCCTATTGGTATTTAGAACTTGATGATAGTAGAGCAAAAGTGATGGGGAATTCCTCGAAAAGGGTTTTTAAACGAATGATAGATGCTGGTTATGAAGCCTATTTTCTGGACAAGAATTTAAAGCCTGTGAAAGTCGATACCTTGCATGGGGAGGATAATTATCTTTTTGTTCCGAAAAAATATTCAACTAGGTTTCTCAAATACAGTTAATTCGAAAGTAAAGATTAATGTATAAAAATTAATTTTATAATGGTACTTATATTCGTTTTGACAGGCTAATTATGTTTTAATTTCCTGTTCTTTTACTTTATACCTTTTTTGAATCATAAAATTTTAAATTTTAGTGTAAACAGATGGCTTTATAGCTAGGTAATGCACATGTCTCTATTATCAAAAAGCAAAAATATAAATGCTCCGGAAAGTATTGATATTGTAAATCTCTCAGATATTCGGAATGACTTTGGCGGTTCCCTTAGAAGATATCTTGAAGATAATGAAATAACAGACATCATAATTATATTTTCTGCAGATATAAACGTAAAAAACCAAGACAAAGCAAATTTTTTTGTCTCAATGGCTATTACTACAAATTTTTTGTTGCCCGAGATGATTGAGCCATTTACCAGGTCTTTAGCAAATGAAAACCAAAAATTTCTATTTAGCTGGGTGCCAGCTCACTTATTTGGGACTGAGGAATTTTCAATTTTCATTGAATATTCAGAATTTGGTGAATTTTTAGTTAACGGTCTGGTAGGAGAGATTATAAGAGAGGCAAATGTTGAGGATGCAGTAGCTTTTCTATCCGATAAAATCGCTACTCAAGCCTCTTAAACATATAATAATTTTTTTGTTATTTTTTTACAATAAAATCTAAACAAGTAATTTGTTTGGACGTTTCGTATTATATGATGAATGATCTACTTAAAATTCAATCGGAACTCGACAGAAGAC
>CAXFLH010000108.1:0-4529 GCA_964003875.1 uncultured Flavobacteriales bacterium
CGTTGATAATTAAAAAAGGAATTAAGGAAACTAAATATGTTCTGAAAAAAGAACCTATCCATTTTGGTTGATAAATGGATAATATAAAAAGAGAAACTGAAGTTAGGCTTAAACAAACTAGTGTATATAATTTATGTGACCATATCACAGATGATACTGCTAGTATTAAAGCAAGTGCGAATGAAATTTTAACATAAACTTTGGACTCTAATTCTTTGTTAAAAAAATAATTTAATACTTCATGAATAAAGACACAAGCAAAAGGAATTATGACAAAAAATAACCATTCCTCAATAGGCAATAAAAATACTTTTAGGCCACATATGTAGTCGCTGTTAAATTGCCAAATTGACCAATGAGTAAACCATATATCCCAAGGAATAAATAATAGCATCATAAAAAGAATAGAAGGAAATAGATATTGCCACTTTTTATAATAATAAATTCGTCTTTCGAAACTCTGTGCTAGAGGGTAAGCTAATGACAATAACATTAAAACAAAATAGAAAAAATGATGCTCTAAAAACCCCATTACTAAAAATTAAACGATTGTAAAGTGAAAAAAAGAACTTGAGAAATTAATAAGCCAAAGCCTAATTTCACACTAAATATAAACCGATTGAAAGTCAGAATCCAATTCATTAATAAAGCCACTAAAAACCACATGATATAATTTTGCAATGGGATAATCTCCGCTTTCCAATGCCAAAAATCTAAGCGTATAGCCACTGGCTCAATCATAAGGTCTAATAAAACCATAATAAGAGATGATAATATAACTTTTAAAATGGAATTAGATACAAAATAGGAGCTGACAGCAAAAGATGATACTACTAACAATACCCAGTTCACACCAATAATAAGTGGCACCCCAAGAAACTGAAAACCTAAAGTTTTACCATAATAGTATTCGCCAAATAATTGACCAGAATATACTCCGAGTACTTCAACAAAAAATCCAATCAGAAAAAGGACAGAAATGACCTTGAAAAAGTTATAAGAAAAGTCATCATTTCCCCAAATCAATAATCCAAAAGTAAGTGCAAGATTAAATGGTGTAAGCACAAGAAATATAGACTTAACACAATCCATAGAAAAAGCTACTCCTCCAACTAAATGAAGAATAAAAAGCAAAATAATTATAAGGTTAACTTTAGTCCAACTCATTAGTTAAGTGCTTGAAAAAACCATCTACAATTTTCGCTGAAGAAAGTGCCAAAGGAATGCCTCCTCCGGGATGAACACTACCTCCACAAAAATATAGCCCCCTAATATCGTTAGAAAAATTAGAATGACGAAAAAAAGCTGCCATCTTGTTGTTGGATGACGACCCATACAACGACCCTTGATAAGACGCTGTTTTGGATTCAATTGTTCTTGGTTCTAAAATTTCCTCTGTTAAAATATGAGATTCTAAGTTTATATCCAATTGTTGAGATAACTTTCTGTAAATAGACTGCCTTGCTCCAACAATTAAACTGTCCCAATCTTGTCCAATATTAGATGGTACATTTATCATAACAAACCAATTTTCACAGCCCTCGGGAGCATCGGACTTATTCTTTTTTGAAGTGATGTTTACATAAATTGTGGGATCATCATAAATGTTTTGTCCTTGTCTCAAATATTCAAATTCTTGCTTATAATCCTGGCTAAAAAAGATATTATGTAAATCTAAATTGTCAAATGTTTTATTAATTCCCCAATAAAAAATTAGAGCCGAAGTAGAACGTTCTTGAGTCAAGGTTTTAATCGGTTTTTTGTGCCCCTGCAATAGCTTTCCATAAACAAAATGAATATCCAAATTGCAAACTATATAATCAGCATTAGTATGTATACCGTCGACCTCAACGCCCAAAACCTGACCATTATTTTCAATAATTCTGCTTACTTTTGAATTCAAATGAAACTTAACCCCCAAAGACTTCGCTAACTCAAATAAAGATAAGGCAATAGAGTACATTCCTCCCTTTGGGAAAAATGCCCCTTTATTAAATTCTAGATGAGGAATGATATTTAAGATGGAAGGAGCTACATAAGGATTAGAACCGTTATAGGTAGCATATCTATCAAAAAGCTGAGTCATCTTTACATTGTTTAATGCTTTAGAATTAGCCTTATGCATACTTGAAAAGACGCCTAAGAAAGGTAACTTAAAAAAGGATTTCAAAACCCTAAAAGATATGTAAGACCTCCATTTGTGCAAGGAACGTTCTAAGAAAAGAAAAGCTGTAGAATCGTATATGTAGGCACTTTTTTCTAAGTGCTTTTTTACTTTTTTTGGATTCACACCAGTTTGCTTAGCCGCTTCTTTGGCAAACTTATGTACATCGGAATAGCCTCTTAAAAAAGTTCCGTCAGGAAAAAAGTAACGACAACTTTCTTCTAACTGAAGATAATTAAAATACTGTCTTGGATTTTTGTTAGCCAATTCAAACAACTCATCGACAAGCTCAGGCATAGTAAACAAAGAAGGCCCAGCATCAAAACGGAAATTTTTAGATTCAATTTGTGATAACTTACCACCTATGTATGAATTAGATTCAAAAACTTCAACAGAATAGCCTTTGATAGATAAACGTATAGCAGTTGCTAATCCTCCCACACCTGAACCAACTACTACAACTTTTTTGGATTTACTCAAACGCATCTTTTATACCTATCAATCGCCTCAAGCCTAGATTTTTTAGCATCTACAATTTTAGACACTCTGTACTTGCCATTCTTTTCTAGTTCATTAATCCATTTGCCACAATACTCGAAATTAGGATCGTACCTTTCTCTTTGTGTGTTAGGGTTGAAGACTCTAAAATATGGCGCGGCATCACAACCTGTACCTGCTACCCATTGCCAATTGCCATTATTAGATGCTAGGTCATAATCCATCAAAACAGAGGCAAAATAAGCTTCACCTAATCGCCAATCTATACCTAAATTTTTAACTAAAAATGAGGCCGCTATCATGCGTACTCTATTGTGCATATAACCTGTTTCGAAAAGCTGACGCATACCGGCATCCACAATATGAAAACCTGTTTCTCCGAACTTCCACTTGACTAGTAAGTCTTCATTATTCCATTGAATATTGTTGTACTTTTCTTTATAGCAACTATCAACAACTCTCGGATAATTCCATAATATTTGTGCAAAAAAGGAACGCCAAATCAACTCATTCAAAAAAACATCTGAATATTGATAGGCTATTTTTACAACTTCTCTAATGCTTAATAAACCAAAACGTAAATGAACCGATGCATTACTAGTGCCATTTAAATTGGGGTTATCTCTACTCTCTTGGTAGTCCAATAGTGAACGATAGGATAAATTAGGCTTATATAAAATGTATTTTGTTTGTTGAAAGCCAATTTCGTCAATAGTTTCAACACAAGGCAAAACATCTGAAGTTATGCATTTATGCAATAAGGTGTCAGAAGGAAAAGGTTGAGTCATTGAAGCTCTAAACATACTCTTCCACTTTTTCATATAATAAGTGTAAACTCCATAGACCTTACCTTCAGCCGTTAGTATTTCGTCTTTTTCGAATATGACCTGATCTTTGAAAGAACAAAACATAACCTTTTTCTTGCTTAAAGAAAATTTTATCGACTTATCTCTTTTAGTAGCGTAGGGTTCATAATCTGTATTTGTGAATACTGCATCAAAGTGAAGTTTGTCATACAATTCATTAAATATATACTTGGGGTCTCCATAGTAAATATGGATTTTTTTTCCTTGTTTGGCAAGTTCTTTATTTAGCTCCATTAAACGGTCAAAAAGAAGACTTACACGTCTATCGTTTTGGTTTAGCTTGTCTAAGATATTGGTGTCAAAAATAAAAATAGGAAGTACCGATTTTGACTTATCTAAAGCCTGAAAAAAACCATGATTATCGTGTAATCTTAAGTCCCGTCTGAACCAAAATACGCTTAAATTAAATCTCATGACTTGTACATTTCTTTTTCAATAGCACTATCTAAAGTTGGATAATCATACTCAAAATTAGTGGCTATCAGTTTGTTTACTGATAGTGCACAACCGCCCTCAAGAATAACACTTCTTCCTCCAAAAATTAGTCTTAAAACAAAAGATGGCAACTTTATCAATAATGCATAAAAAGCTACTTTTCTTTTAACGAACTTCATGAATTCGTATTGTGTCCATTTTTGCTCTGTTGCCAAATTATAGGCTCCAGCAATGTACTGATTTTCAATAGCAAAATATACAAATTTTGAAGCATCATCAATATGTATCCATTCAATATTCTGTTTTCCACTTCCAAAAACAACACAAGCGCCTAGTCGCATTGACAACATCGTTGGTTGTAAAAACCCTGAGTCTTTACTCAATAGTAAGGATATTCTCATGTGTACCACTCTACTACCCAACGATTGAAAGTTTTGTATAGCTTTCTCCCAATCAACACACATCTGTGAAAGCCAATCTTGTGTTGGGGCATCATCTTCCGACATGAGTTCTTTGGCATCTATACCATAATAGCCCATAGCTGAAGCGGAAATGACAGTTTTAGG
>CAXFLH010000109.1:0-4497 GCA_964003875.1 uncultured Flavobacteriales bacterium
TGGAATATATGCTAACGGAAGTTCAGCCGTAGATAAAAACACTATTATTTATCTTAATGAAAAGGAAGATTGGAATAAGATTTATATCTCGCTAACCGAGGTCATCTACAATTATAATGATGCTATTGATTATAAATTATTTTTCGCTATCCCTAGAGATACAACCGTAGCACAAAACGAAATGTATTTGGATAATATTAGACTCCTCTATGAAGAATAACCTTCTGCATACGCTTAAATACATTGGTATAGATATCATTAGTGCATCTTTAGCTTGGTTGTTATTTATTTACTACAGAGTAGTGTATTTAGATGAATCTGTTTTTATACTAAAACTAGAGTATATATTAAATATATCAATCATTAGTATTTGTTGGCTAATATTTTATTCTTTGCTTGGACAATACAACGCTATTTATCGTAAATCTAGACTTAAAGAAATTAGTCAAATTTTTATGGCTACATTAGTTGGTGTAACCGTTATTTTCTTTGCAGTACTTCTAGACGATTTCATCATCAATTATAAGCAATATTACACCTCATTCATTGCATTATTTTGTTTTCACTTTGTCATTACATCATTTTTCAGATTTCTATTAACCACTAGAACTGCTTTAAGAATTCACAATAAAGTTATTGGGTTTAATACCCTAATAATTGGAAGTAATGAAAAGGCAGAACTTTTATTCAAAGAGTTAGAAAGTGAACAAAAATCAAGTGGTCATATACTATTGGGCTTTCTAAATGTTGATAATAAAAAAAGTCACTTACTAGACCAATACATTCCTCATTTAGGAAGTTTCGAGCATGTAAAGCAAATAATCAAAGACAAAGCCATTGAAGATGTTATCATAGCTATTGAGTCATCTGAACACCATAAAATTGAGCGTATTCTCAATGAATTAGAAAACATCAACGTATATGTTAAAATCATTCCTGATATGTACGATATACTTTCAGGTAGTGTAAAAATGAATTCTATACTTGGTACACCTCTCATTGAAATAAAGCATAAACTGTTGCCACAATGGGAGTTTGTAGTCAAACGATTTTTAGATTACCTATTTTCAGTATTAGCAATAATACTATTATCACCATTTATGATATTAACTGCTATAGCTGTTAAAATAAGCTCATCAGGATCTATTATATACAAACAAGAACGAATAGGACAATATGGAAAGAAATTCAATATCTATAAGTTCAGATCAATGTATGAAGATGCTGAAAAAGAAGGTCCAAAACTCTCTAGTAAAACAGATTCAAGAATTACGCCTTGGGGACGTGTGATGAGAAGAATACGCCTAGACGAAACTCCACAATTTTTTAATGTCTTGTTTGGTCATATGAGTTTTGTAGGTCCTCGACCAGAACGTGACTTTTTCGCCAATCAGCTCATTAAAAAAGCACCACACTATAAACATATTTACAGAGTAAAACCAGGGATTACATCTTGGGGTATGGTGAAATTTGGCTATGCTGAAAACGTAGATGAAATGCTCGAAAGGTTAAAGTATGACATTCTTTATATTGAAAATATGTCCCTACTGATTGATCTGAAAATAATGATTCATACCGTACTTATAATAATGCAAGGTAGAGGCAAGTAGTATTACCTTCTATTTTTTTTCCAATTACTTATGTTTTTAGTTTGAACACCTACCGTATTTAGCGAAGAACTTTGTATTTGCAAATGTTTGGCTAATAGTGCTGCTATTTCAGCTTCTTCTTCACAACTCTTATCTAAAATAGAAGGGTCTGTGAAATGAGTTTTTACAAAATGGGTATCAAAATCGCCATTTACGAAATGAGGGTGATCTATCACAAATAAAGCAAAAGGTAAAGTAGTTTTCACTCCAGCAATAGTATAATCCATGATGGCTCTTTTCATTCTAGAGATAGCTTCTTCCCTATCTTTTCCATAAGTTATTAGTTTGGATAGCATAGAGTCGTAATAAATGGGTATTTCCATACCTTCCTCAAAACCATTGTCCAATCTAACACCTACACTTTCAGGTAATACGTAGCGCTTAAGTGTACCGATATCAGGTGCAAAATTATTCATAGGGTCTTCAGCATATACCCTTACTTCTAAGGCATGACCTTGAATGGATAAATCTTCTTGAGTAAATGACAGAGTATGACCTTGAGCAATTTTAATTTGTTCTTTGACTAAATCCACAGCAGTAATCATTTCTGTAACGGGGTGCTCTACTTGTAGTCTAGTATTCATTTCTAGAAAATAGAAATCTTTATTTTCGTCAAGTAAAAACTCTACTGTTCCAGCACCTACATAGTCGCAAGATTTTGCCACATTAACAGCACATTGTCCCATAGCATCACGAATTTCTGGCGTAAGCACTGCTGATGGGGCCTCTTCAATAAGTTTCTGATGGCGACGCTGAATGGAGCATTCTCTTTCAAACAAATGCACAACATTACCGTGAGTATCGGCTAAAACTTGTATTTCTATATGTCTTGGCGAACCCACATATCGTTCTATAAAGACCGATCCATCACCAAAAGAAGATACGGCTTCGCTTACAGCCAATTTCATCTGTTCTTCAAAATCTTTGGCTTGTTCTACTACTCGCATTCCCTTACCACCGCCACCAGCAGCTGCTTTAATAAGTATGGGGTATCCAATACTTTGTGCAATAGATTTAGCTTCTTCTACATTTGTAATCTTTTCATCAGTGCCAGGCACCATAGGCACATCAAAGGCTTTTACGGTAGCTTTAGCTTTGAGCTTATCACCCATCATTTCCATAGCCTCAGCTGAAGGTCCAATAAGAATAATGTTTTCTTTGACTAATCGTCTAGCAAAATCAGCATTTTCAGATAAAAAACCATATCCAGGGTGAATAGCATCTACCTCTAGATTTTTGCATGTCTCAATGATTTTTTCAATATTAAGATAAGACTCAGAAGAGGGTGGTGCACCTACACATACGGCCTCATCGGCATAGCTAAGGTGTGGCGATAAACGATCGGCTTCAGAATATATAGCAACTGTTTTTATACCCATTTCCTTAGCAGAACGCATCACACGTAATGCTATTTCTCCTCTATTTGCGATTAATATTTTTTTCATTTTTCTTAAAATCTTCTGTAAATATAGGATAAAAAAAAAGCAGCTAAACAGCTGCTTTTATAATTTTATTAAATGTTCTATGCCAAGACTTCTTTGACCTTATCGGCAGCCTCTTGTAATAGAATAGCAGAAATAACTTTTAGTCCACTTTCATCAATTAGTTTTTTAGCTTCTGCAGCATTTGTACCTTGTAGCCTTACTATGATTGGGATATTGATTTCTCCTATGTTTTTATAAGCGTCAACAACACCTTGTGCTACTCTATCGCAACGCACAATACCTCCAAATATGTTTACTAGGATAGCTTTAACACCCTCATCTTTCATAATGATTCTAAAGGCTTGTTCAACACGAGCAGCATCGGCTGTACCACCAACATCTAGGAAGTTAGCAGGATTACCACCTGCTTGTTTGATGATATCCATAGTTGCCATAGCCAAACCAGCACCATTAACCATACAACCCACGTTACCGTCTAATTTAACGAAGTTTAAGCCATATTCTCCAGCTTCTACTTCTGTTGGATCTTCTTCTCTTTTGTCTCTTAGGGCAGCATAATCTTTATGTCTATATAAAGCGTTACCATCAAGAGCAACTTTAGAATCTACTGCTAATATTTTATCATCGGAAGTTTTTAAAACGGGGTTAATCTCGAATAAGGCAGCATCAATACCATCGTATGCCGCATACAATGCAGAAACAAACTTAGTCATCTCTTTGAAAGCTGTACCACTTAAGCCTAAGTTAAAAGCAATTTTTCTACACTGAAAGCCTTGCAAACCAACTTTAGGGTCTATTTCTTCTGTAAATATTAAGTGTGGAGTCTTGTCAGCAACTTCTTCAATGTCCATACCACCTTCTGTAGAATACATAATCATATTTCTACCAGTAGAACGATTTAGCAATACTGACATATAGTATTCATAAGTTTCGCTTTCACCAGGATAATATACATCTTCGGCAATCAGTACTTGGTGTACTAATTTACCTTCGGCAGAAGTCTGAGGAGTAACTAGGTGCATACCTAAAATATCATTAGCAATGTTTTTAACGTCATCTAAAGATTTAGCGAGTTTTACACCACCACCTTTACCACGACCACCAGCGTGAACTTGGGCTTTGACAACCCACCACGATGTTCCTGTTTCCTCATTCAATTGTTTAGCTGCCGCTACAGCTTCTTGAGGAGTAGAGGCTACAATACCTCTTTGTATACGAACTCCAAAACTATTTAAGATTTCTTTTCCTTGATACTCGTGTAAATTCATAATGAAAATTTTATTTGAGCAAAAGTATATTAATGTTTGGAATAATGAAACAACAGAATGGCATTATTTGGTAAATTTGTCCCCTAATTATTAACACTTGATGAAGCACCTATTTCTAATACTTTTTAGTCTTCC
>CAXFLH010000110.1:0-4486 GCA_964003875.1 uncultured Flavobacteriales bacterium
TTGAAAACACTTGACTAAATCGAGCGTAATAATTTAATACATTAAACCCGCTTTTTTTTTTTGCTTTTAAAAAATTAGTGTCATCTAAAATTCCTTCAATAGTGGAAAAACTTTTCTTGCCAAAAAGTTGACAAATGAATGAATTAAAACCTAATAATTCTGCCTTAGGCAAGTATACTATATCAGCTTTAACGATATTCCAAAAGTAAGCCCAATACACCATAATTCGATGAGGCCAAATACAACTGAATACATTCACTCCGTCAATTTTAAGCGTTGGCTGAGAATAAAGGCTAAGTACAGTAATGTCAAATTGAGATTTATCTAAATATTTTGCAAGAGCAAGGCAGTTAAGGTTTTGGGCGTTAGTACTATTTACGTACGCCCCAAGAAATAATTTCACCCTACTTGTCATAGCGGTAAAAATAGTAAACTAAACCAATTAAAAATTAATAGTTGAGAGTAAACTTTCTTTTTGATTCAACAATTGCTCCAAAGAAAAGAAGGTTTCAGTACGATTAATACCTTCGATTTTGTGTATTTTACTAATAATGAGGCGTGCATCGTTAGAATCTATGGCTCTTATTTTACAAAATAAACTGGATTTACCGGTAGTAAAATCCATACCAGTAATGTTGTTGATCTTCTTAAGCTCTTTTAGTGCAGAATCGTATTTAGAAGCTTTGTCTAAATATATACCCATATAGCAAGTGTAGTTAAACCCTAATTTATTGTAATCAATAGTAATCGTGAAATTCTTTATAACTTCTAATTTCTGCAGTCTTTTAATCCTAACGTGTATGGTTGTATTAGAAACTTTTAAGAGGTTTGAAATTTCAGAAAATGAAATTTTAGAATCTCGAGAAAGCAACTTTAAAATTTCTAAGTCTAATTTATCTATTAAGGTTGTTTTAGCCATTATAATAATAAGGTTTAAATTTTTTCTTTTTTAATGAATTATGCGTCAAAAAAAAACAATATGACTTTTAAACGAATTAAAATAGTCAATTTGACTTTTTTTTTAACTTAATAGTTTACATTGTGCATTTAAAGGTGTAAATATATGTAAATTTGCCGAGTTAGTTAGTAATTTGATATGAAAAAAATAACTGTTCACCATTATAATTCTGTTTCAGAGTACTTTTTAGATGATAAAAAGCAAATTACTGAGGTCAAATATTTATCAGATAATAGGACTAAGGACTATATCTATAATGAGGAAAACCCAGTATATGACTCATTAATTAATTTGTTTAGTAATGATGATTTGACCTTTGAAGCAACAGAATCCAAAAGGAGAACAATTAATGAATATAGACAGAATAAAGACAACATTTATTCCTATAGATATAATTAAATATTGAACATTATGATTTTTCACAACAGAAAAACATTTTTTATAATATTATCTGCAATCGTATTCATAGTACTATTTTTTTCAAATCCACAATCTATGTCCATGCAGTCTGTCGACATAAATCATGCCGACACTGCTTGGATGATTGTAGCTAGTGCGCTAGTTCTACTAATGACACCTGGTCTAGCCTTCTTCTATGGCGGTATGGTCAGCAAGAAAAATGTCATTTCAACTATGCTTCAAAGCTTTATTGCTTTAGGAGTTATTTCTCTACTTTGGGTACTCTTTGGCTTTAGCTTAGCTTTTGGAGATACCGTCAATGGCTGGGGTATTATCGGAAACCCTTTTCAATATGCTTTTCTCAATAATTTAGACGCTAATAACAGTAACATCCCCTATTTACTTTTCGCCCTGTTTCAATTGAAATTTGCTATAATTACTCCAGCGATTATAACAGGTAGCTTTGCTGAAAGAATTCGATTCAGAAGTTATCTGCTTTTTATGATTCTGTTTTGTGTCTTGATTTATACCCCCCTAGCACATATGACGTGGGCTGGTGACGGATTGTTTGCCAACTTAGGAGATGTTATTGGAATAAAAGGATATGAAGGTTTGCACGTATTGGATTTTGCTGGCGGTACAGTTGTTCATATGAGTGCTGGTTTAGCAGCTTTAGCTGGAGCATTATACTTGGGCAAACGTAAAAAAGAAAAAACCGAACCTGCTAATATCCCATTCATCATATTAGGGACTGGTTTATTATGGTTTGGTTGGTTTGGTTTTAATGCTGGCTCTGCATTAGCCGCAAATTATGATGCTGTTATCGCATTTGCTAATACCAATATCGCCTCAGCAAGCTCCATGATAACTTGGGTACTTTTCGATAGGTTTTTAAATAAAAAAATATCGGCTGTTGGAGCTTGCATAGGCGCTATTGTAGGATTAGTGGCTATTACTCCTGCTGCAGGTTTTGTAACGATTAATCACTCTATTGTTATTGGTTTTGTAACGGCACTAGTATGTAACTTAGCCATGGTAAAGATTAAAAAATCAAATAAAATTGACGATACTTTAGACGTATTCGCTAGCCATGGTATTGGTGGTATATGCGGTATGATATTAACGGCCGTATTTGCTAAAAACGTAGGGCTTATCTATGGTGAAGTAAATACATTTATTTTACACATAGCTGCTAGTGTTGCAGTCATTGTTTTCGCTTTCTCTGGTTCACTCTTAATCTACAAAATAGTAGATGTTATATTACCAATACGTGTTCGTGACGATCAAGAGGAAAGAGGTTTAGACCTTTCTCAACATGGAGAAGAAGTCTTTTAATAAAATTTTATTGTGCGGTGATGAAATTGGCAAACATGCCCTCCTGTCTCGAGGGTGTAGATAATGGGATAAACATAGCTTAGGCTTTGCTAACTACTACTTAGAGGTTCGAATCCTTTCCGTACAGCTAAACAGTTCGTGTATAGTGTCATAGCCATCCCGAAAGGTGGCTATGCAATATACAGCTTGTTAGTTACTGGCATTTTTTTCTAAAATCTCACTGTTTTTTATTGAAGAGCAATCTTATTATACAAAATTCCAGAATTAGTATGAATCTCTAATGAATAAACTCCTTTAGAATAATTGGTTAAATCAACTTGCTCTAAAAATTGGGTGGAAACATTTGAATACTGTTGATTAAACACTTCATGTGCCAACATATTAACAACCTTAATAGTTATGTTTTGTACTTCCTCTGAAGTAAACGTTACGTTAAAGATATCTCTTGATGGGTTAGGATATACATCCAAGTTAGCTACAGAGTTGTTCTCAAACCTTGCTCCGCCTAATGTGTATTCAACAGGCTGAGAGAAGATTGTTGCCCAAGAAGTACCGTTAGCGCCACAAGCACCACGTATTCTCCAAGAGTAATCTCCTGCTGTCAAACCAAACTTAGTTTTTGAAGTTAACGAACCTGCTAGATTGTTCCATGCCCATACTTGACCTGTAGTGACATTAGTCAACTCAAGGAAGTAGTGGTCTGGTTGTCCACTCTCTGGCGTACTCCAAGACATAGTAATGGCTGTTTGAGCACCATTAGCACTAGTCGAAAAGTTAGTTGGCATCTTATCACAAGGTGCTTGTGTAGAGAATGTGGAGAAATCGCCCCAGCCTGAGTGATATTGTGGGTCTGAGTCGCCATTGGCGTCAACATTACCCGTACACCATGCTTTAGTGTGCCATTCGTAGTCTGTGCTTGGCTCAAAGTTTCCTTTCAATACGCTAATACTACCATCGGCAGCTCCGTTAACATAGCGGAAAGAGTTTGTACCTGCTACTCGCATCTTACCTTTAGACTGCCATACTCCCCAAGATGCATCTGGTGCATCTGCACTTAAAGTAGCCCATACAGCTTCTGTAGAAGCCGATAAGTTCTCTAAGTTAGCACAAGCATCTAATGTCGTGTACTGGTTAGATGAAGACCAAGGCGACTGACAGTTGGTAGAACCATCTTCATTTAGTACTCTCGCTCTTATGTTCCACTCGTAAGTAGTAGCTGGCTCCATAAAGTAACGTGTTCTACTTGTTCCTGTAAAGGCGTTAGAGTTAACAGGACCAGCTGACATTACTGTCCAAGAAGATGTTCCTACCTCACGGTAACGTATCATATAATGGGATGGCGCAGCAGATGGTGCTGACCAATTGAATACGATTCTATTGTGAATGATGTTATCCACAAATAATCCTGTTGGCGTAATGTCGCAAGGATTTTCATCAATAGACTCGTTTTCAATAATGAATGAAACCATTTCTTGACAATTAGACGTTTCGTCGGTAATGATTAAGGTGTAATTTCCAGCGATTAAGGCAAATGGATTTTGTGTTGTTCCGTTTAAACTATTTACGACTTCAACACTATAATTTCCAGAGCCATTAATTCCTGTTGCTTGAATACTTCCATTGTTATAATTGGGAGCCATTGCCGAAGATGTACCAATAATATAAGCTTGAAAATCACCACAATAACTACAGCTTCCATCATCCGATTCAGCTTGTGGGTTATAATTATCTGCTTGTGGATCTGTACAACCACTTACAGGCTGATAACAATTATCACACGAATTAAAACAAACT
>CAXFLH010000111.1:0-4410 GCA_964003875.1 uncultured Flavobacteriales bacterium
TTGATTCGTTATTGTCTATTGATGACTTGAGTGCAGATAGTGAGGCCGCTTCAGATTCTGCGGCAATGACTGCTGAACAATTTTCTAGAGAAAACCCATTATATGCTGTTTTATTCCCTAATCTAAATCAATCCAACCAACCCAATGAAGGTCCTGTATGTGGAATTTCTTCGGTCAAAGATACTGCGGCGGTTAACGCTTATTTGAATATGGATGAAGTAAAAGACATCTTGCCAAGAGATGTGCGTTTTGCTTGGACTGTTAAGCCTTACGATCCAGAAGGAAAATTTGTTCAGCTTGTAGCTCTAAAAGTGACTACAAGAGATGGTAAAGCTGCAATGGAAGGTGATGTAGTAACAGATGCTCGAACAGACTTTGGTCAATTTAATGGTTCGCCAGAAGTATCTATGGCAATGAATGCAGAGGGTGCTAGACAATGGAAGAGGCTGACAGCTGATAATATCGGTAAAAGCGTTGCTATTGTACTTGATAATTATGTGTATTCTTTCCCAACTGTTCAAGCAGAAATTTCTGGTGGAAGATCACAGATTACTGGTAACTTTACAATAAACGAAGCCAATGACCTTTCTAATATTTTAAAGTCTGGTAAATTACCTGCTCCTGCAAGAATTATTGAGGAAGCAATTGTTGGTCCGTCTCTTGGTCAAGAGGCTATTGACTCAGGGCTAAGGTCTTTCATTATTGCATTGTCTTTAGTATTATTATATATGATGTTCTATTATAGTTTTGCAGGATTGGTATCTAATGTTGCTTTACTTGCAAACCTTTTCTTTGTATTTGGTGTGTTATCTTCATTAGGAGCCGTACTTACTTTGCCTGGTATTGCTGGTATTGTACTTACTATTGGTATGTCAGTAGATGCAAATGTACTTATCTACGAAAGAATTCGAGAAGAATTGTTAAATGGCAAAGGTCTTAAATTAGCTGTTTCCGATGGATATAAAAATGCTTATAGCTCAATCATTGATGCTAACGTAACCACACTATTAACAGGTATAATACTTTATATATTTGGCTCAGGCCCCATTAAAGGTTTTGCAACAACTCTTGTTATAGGTATTCTAACTTCTTTATTCTCAGCTATTTTCATTACGAGATTAATTTTCCAATGGAGACTTGAGAAAAAAGGCACAGCTTCTTTTGATAATTCTATCACTAGAGGTGCGTTTAAAAATACAGCCATTGACTTCATCGGTAAGCGTAAATTTTTCTACGGAGTTTCATCCTTAATTATTTTAATTGGTATAGGTTCTTTAGTGACTAAAAAGCTAAATTATGGTGTAGACTTCAAAGGAGGTAGAACATTTGTTGTACGTTTTGATCAGCCTGTGGATAACGAGGCTGTAAGAAATTCGTTAGCTGATTATTTTGTTGATGATTCGGGTCTTAAAATGTTCCCTGAGGTAAAAACTTTTGGAGATAACAATCAAGTTAAGATTACTACTAAATTTCTTATTGATAGTAAAGAATTGACTGCTGATGTGGTGGTAGCTGAAAAATTAGACAACGGTTTGTCTGTTATTGGCAACTATGAAATTATGAGCTCTCAAAAAGTAGGACCTACAATTGCTGATGATATTAAGGTATCGGCTTTATGGTCAATAATGTTCTCATTACTCGTTATTTTCTTGTACATATTATTACGATTTAGAAAATGGCAATTTAGTTTAGGTGCTGTTGCTGCAGTATTCCACGATGTATTAATTGTACTATCTATTTTCTCATTATTTTATGGTATTTTACCATTCTCCTTAGAAATAGACCAAGCATTTATTGCGGCTCTTTTAACAATTATTGGTTATTCGCTGAACGATACCGTTGTTGTATTTGATAGAATTAGAGAGCATATGGGACTTTACAAGAAGAAAGAATTTACTTCTTTAGTCAACAATGCCTTAAATAGCACTTTAAGTAGAACAGTAAATACTTCTTTAACTACATTCTTTGTATTATTAGTTATCTTCTTGTTTGGAGGTGAGGTGATAAGAGGATTTATGTTCGCCTTAATGGTCGGTGTTATTGTAGGAACTTATTCATCCTTATTCGTAGCATCGCCAATAATGGTTGATACCATCAAAAAATCAGAGATAGATAAAAAGTAATTTTACATCATTTCTTAATAATTATAAAATGCCCTAAATTTTTGGGGCATTTTTAGTTTATAGCAATTAATATTTATCCTTAAATTTGTAACTCTAATAATTCATTACATGACTTCTATTTTATTGTTTATTGGTGGGCCAGAAATTATAATTATTATGTTGGTGGTAGTTATGTTATTTGGTTCTAAAAAGATACCCGAAATTGCAAGAGGATTAGGCAAGGGTATGAGAGAGTTGAAAGATGCTTCTAACGATATAAAAAGAGAAATTCGTTCTAGCGCAAACTCTGTTAAAGAGGAAGTTCAGAAGGTCGAAAAAGACCTAGAAAAATAAATAGCAAAAAAAACTAACAAGATTACTTGTTAGTTTTTTAATTTGAGGACGATTTGATTTATTGTGCTCCCTTCACAGTTTTTACAATTCTCGCCGCAATCTTGTAAGGATCTCCGTTAGATGCAGGTCTTCTATCTTCTAGCCAACCTTTCCAGCCGTTTTCAACAGTCATAATAGGTATTCTTATTGAAGCACCTCTGTCTGATACGCCATAGCTGAAATCATTAATAGACGCTGTTTCGTGTAAGCCAGTAAGTCTCTCATCATTGAATGCACCATAAACGTTAATGTGTTCTTGAGCAACAGGTCTGAAAGCCTCACAAATTTTCTCATATATTTCTTGTGAACCACATGTTCTTAATGTAGTGTTTGAGAAGTTAGCGTGCATTCCTGAGCCATTCCAATCTCCTTTAACAGGTTTTGGATGGTATTCAATGTAATAGCCATAGCTCTCTGTAAGTCTGTCTAGTAGGTATCTAGCAATCCAGATTTCGTCACCAGCTTTTTTAGCGCCTTTTGCAAATAGTTGGAATTCCCATTGACCACTAGCCACTTCTTGGTTAATTCCTTCAAAGTTCAGTCCAGCTTCAATACATAAATCAGCGTGTTCTTCTACAAATTTTCTTCCGTGAGTGTTTTTTCCACCTACAGAACAATAATATAATCCTTGCGGTCCGGGATAGCCTCCCATTGGGAAGCCTAAAGGGAGTTGAGTTTGAGTATCCATAATAAAATATTCTTGTTCAAAACCAAACCAAAAATCATTATCATCATCATCAATTGTTGCTCTTGCATTTGAAGGATGATTAGAGCCATCTGCGTTTAGAACTTCCGTCATAACTAAATAACCGTTGACTCTTGATGGGTCAGGATAGATAGCGACAGGTTTTAATAAACAATCTGATGAGCCTCCTGAAGCTTGCAGGGTCGAGCTTCCGTCGAAGGACCACATAGGGCAATCCTCTAACTTACCACTAAAATCGTTGACAATTTTAGTTTTACTTCTCATGTTTTGAGTAGGTTGATAGCCGTCAAGCCAAATATACTCAAGTTTACTTTTTGTCATTTTTTAAGTTATTTTTATAAGATAGTGTATTTATTACACAAATATAAGATATAATTATGGTAGTAATGTTGTAAAGTTACCAAAAATATTAACAACTTTTTAATAGATATTACATTGTGATGTTAACGAATGAAATAAATCCTTATTTTAGCAAAAATTCTATGATTTTAAAAATGAAACATTTACTTTCACTTACGATGTTGTTTTTGTTATTGTCTTCAACATCTCTTTTGTCACAATCTTCTAAGAAAAATAAGATGTCTAAGGGAGATAAAGCCTTTATGATGCAAAATTATTATGAAGCCGAAAAGCTTTACAAGGCCGATTATGTTAAAGAGAAAAATAGAGCTAAAAAAGCTGAATTAATTTTTCTACAAGCTGAATGTGCACGAAACATAGGAACTCCAATATATCTAAAGAAAGCTATGGCCATGTACAAGCGTGCTATAAAAGCTAAATACCCTCATGCTGAGGTTTATCTCAGATTTGCTCAGGTTTTGCAAAAACAACAAAAGTTTTCAGAAGCTATAGTACAATACGAAAAGTATAAAGAATTCAAACCAGAAGATGAAAGAGCTCAAAAAGGTGTAGAGTCGTGTATGTTTGCTCTCGATGCTTTGCAGAATCCAAGTCGATATGAATTAACTTCTTTTCAACACAATACTAATCAAGAAGAGTATGCTCCCTGTTATGCTAGCAGAGACTATGATGAGTTATTTTTCACATCGTCAAGAGACGGCTCTTTGGGTAAGTCTTCTGATGGTTTTACAGGTAATTCTTTTACTGACATTTATTGGTCAAAATACGATAAGAAAAAGAAAAGATGGTCTAAGCCATCACCTTTCGAAGAGCCAATGAATACCTCTGACCATGAGGCTGCTCCATCAC
>CAXFLH010000112.1:0-4355 GCA_964003875.1 uncultured Flavobacteriales bacterium
AAACAAACCACGTTCTTAGAACGTGGACTTGCTTTTTGCCCCCTAAAAGGGGGCTTTTAACAGCCAGCCCTC
Organism: uncultured Flavobacteriales bacterium; assembly: GCA_964003875.1. Classification (GTDB taxonomy): domain Bacteria; phylum Bacteroidota; class Bacteroidia; order Flavobacteriales; family UBA7312; genus UBA8444. The sequence continues at coordinate 73 of CAXFLH010000112.1, forward strand.
ATAGAAGGCTGGTTCGAGTTGTCCCAATATTGATAAATCAGTTACGGAATGGAAAATTCTGCTGGAGTCGTTCTTGTTTTTCCTGATACTTCACATACCGTCTTATCATATCTTCATTAAGACCCACAGTATTCACGAAGTATCCTCGTGCCCAAAAATGATTACCCCAGTACAACTTTTTTTTAATTTGGGGTAACTCTGAAAAATCTTTATGGCCGTTTTTCCTTTCAAAAAGCCCATAAAGCCAGAAATACTCAATTTGGGAGGGATAGAACACAGCAAATGAATGTGGTCTTTTTGGATACTTAATTCCTCTATTTCAACATCTTTCATCAAGCTTAGACGATGAATATCACGATGAAGCAAGGAGGCAATCTCTCCCGAGAGTACACGGTAACGATATTTTGGTGTCCATACAATGTGATAGTCACATTTATAAACCGAATGAGTTAATTGACGATATTTACCCATAATTGTAAATATTGGTTTAAAAAATTGGTGAAACCAAATTTACATGACCACCGTCTTAGACGGTGGTTTTCTACAGATAAATAAAGAAAAGGCAGAATATTGTGTTAGCTAAACTTTAATATTGCCTTTTCTTATGAAAAAAAAATTCAAGACTAAACTATACAAATTAATCCGAAATAGCGGCATTGTTAAACATAAAAAACGTCAAGAATTCCTAGTGGAAATGCTTGAAGGCTTAATCAAAAGCCGTTCAGTTCATTTTAATGAAATTGCTGATAAAATAGATAAACCTATCAAAGTCAGCTCATTAGAACGAAGAATACAAGATTTTTTCCAGAAAGTAAACTTTGACTTTGAGCAATTAGCCGTTTTTCTTCTAAGTTTTGTCCATAAACAAAAATTGATACTGAGTATTGACCGAACAGAATGGGATTATGGTAACTGTCAAGTCAATGTTCTTTGTGTGGTGGTAAGTATTGGAAAAATGGGTGTCCCACTTTATTTTGAGATGCTTGATAATAATAGTGGTAATAGTAATAGTGAAGATCGGATTACACTCTTTAAGCAATTGATTGATATCATAGGGAAAGATCGGGTGGATTATGTAGTGATGGATCGGGAGTTTATTGGCCATCGCTGGTTGGATTGGTTACAATCAGCAAGCATCGATTTTTGTGTGAGAGTTCCTAAGCATCACACAATTATCCTAGCAGATGGGGCTTACAATGTTGAGGGTTTACTAGAAGGATCATCACAATGCTACCAAACCGAAGTTTGGGTGAATAAAGTAAGAGTGAATGTGAGCCTAAGCTACGATGATGAAGGTAAACTATTGTATCTCATTGGGACAAGAAAGGCTACTAATCTTAGAAAAATGTACCGAAAACGTTGGGGAATTGAGGTAATCTTTCAGGCATTCAAAGGAAGAGGGTTCAGATTGGAAGAATCTGGCCTGAGCGATATCAACAAGTATAAAAAACTGTTTGCAATAGTTTCCATTGCTTATACTTTGTGTTGGGCTACCGGAATTACTGATGGGAAAGAAAACCCTGTAAAAGTTAAAAAACACGGATATCCGCAATATAGTGTGTTTAGGAGAGGTTTAAACCTCATAAGAACATTATTCAAAAATCAACCTGCCCAAGCGTTGATTAAAACAATTGAGCAGGCAGGAACTAGGTGGAAAAAAATTAATTCGCTAATAGAAACCGTCGGGTAGAGTACATTTTCAAGTAAATACTGAATCAATAAATACGAAAAAGAGAAAAAAGATAGTACTTTTCGTCTACACCTAACCCTTTGAACCTTCTTTCTCCATTTAAGTTCGTTGAATTGCATCCCCAAAGAGATAATTAATATAAAGGCTAAGGCAGCAATGAGAATCAAAGTAGCCACCTCATCAGGTTTTTTTAGCCTTGTTTTATGCAAGTTAAAACTTGCTGTTTTCATATCTTTAAACAAGCATTCAATCGCATAACGTTTGTCATAAAAATGCATTATATCCCAAGCCTCGGTTAAATTGCTAATTAAAAAGATAGGTTCCTCATGTCTTTGCGTATGGTGCCAACACAAAAAGTTGACCGACTTAAAACGCTCATTGGTGAATTCAACATCCTGAATGAAAGTACAATGCTGGTGATCTGTCGGCTCAATATCTCTGGCCTTAAAGCGATCACCATTTTCAAAAAGGACTGTGTTACAGGCCGTTCTTAGCACCTAATCCCACGAAGATGAAAGACAGAATTTTTGTAGTTCAATGCCATCAAATTCGCCATCACCAAGCAATACCACTGGCATTTTTTCAGGAAGTATTGGGGATAATACATTATAAGCTTCTTGAAGTACTTGTACATGCTCTTCTTCCTTGAAATGCCCTTTTGAACCTTTTTTCACGAACCAGCAAATGGGTATACCCCGATTTTGCCAAACAATGCTGATCATCAAGGCGGCATTATTTTTACCCATTTGACTACCATCTATCACTAATTCCAATGTCTTGTCGTAGGGAGTAAAAGCAATAATGGCAGGCAAAAATTTAGTTAAAAAGGGTAAATAATGACTTTCATAATCCACCCACTTGTTTTCAATAAAACGCTTAGCCGCAACTGTTTTGCTGTTAGCATTGATCTCTCTTGGTAAACCGCTGCCAATACTTGGTAAGTCACTTTTACCTTTACGTATAATCCCAGTAATTAAGCCACTAAGGCTGTTTATTCGTTTAAGTTCATTACCTTGTGGAGACTTTTCTGAAATACCACAGAGGTAACCATTTATCTCCGAGAAAAGCTTTTTCATACAGGTAGAGTTTGTATTTTTTATTAGACACATTAAATATCTATATTCTACCTGTTACTTTTTAGTTATATCCTAAATTTTAAGCGAGTTTCTTTTTTTATTTCTGTATGGTTTCAAATTAATTTTGTTGAATTACCACACTCATCAAAAATAATCCAGGGATATGAATCATCAAGATGTAAAAACACCTCGACCACGTAGCAAAGATACGGGACTTTATGAACAAAGCAATCGTGGCCACCGCGTCATTCGCCTTCCTTTTGAGGAATCGGCCTATACAGAGATTGTGGATGATCCTGAACTTTTTCGGGCGTATGTGGATGATTATTTGACCAAGTTTGCGGAATTGCTTCCTGATTCGATGCAACTAAGTTATCATTTAGATGAGATACGTTACAGCAAACGTCAGCAACTCTATTATCGTCGGGTCAAGGTAGGTAAATTGAAGTATACGATTCAACCTTCGTTTATCACCCCTTATTGGACAGCCAATTGTGAGGAAGTAGCCTATCCACTTCGGTTAATTCATCAAGGAACATCTTTTGATTTAATTGTGGAGGGTTATGGTCGTCATGCTGATTACTGGTATCGTATATTTTTGCATATTGGGCGTTTCAGTATAGTAGGTACTACGGCTCGTCATCAAGGTGTCGCCCCCAAACACTTGGCTGCTGATGAAAAGATAAGTCATTGGTGTGGGGAAGAAATTTGCATCTGTACTACTGCCTCAGAGGACTGTCTGTGGGGAGCAGAAGCTTCACAAAGTAGCGATGAAGCTGGATTAGAACAGGGGTATAGCATTTTTAAACAAGAAGCGCAACTATTGGAGGAAGGTTACCAACCAGAAACGGTCAATACCGATGGTTGGAAAGCGACTCGGAAGGCTTGGAAAAACCTTTTTGAGAGTGTAGTACTCATCTTGTGTTTTCTGCATGGCTACCTGAAAATCAGGTCTACTTCCAAGAAATTAGCATGTAAAAACGAGTTAATGAATCTGGTTTGGGAAGCTTATGAACAGGAATGTAAGGAAGATTTCTTACTTAAAACCACGGAGTTAGAACAGTGGGCTAACAAATATATTGAGCATCAAAGTACACACGAAAATGTCCTGAAACTTTGTAATAAAGCAACAAAATATGCGGCTTATTATGAACAACCAAATGCTTATAGAACATCAAATATGGTGGATAGACCTATGAAAAAGATGAATCAGTTTTTAGTGAATAAGCAATATTTTCACGGGCATTTTGCTTCGGCTCAATTATTAACCAGAGCTTGGGCACTTTGCTATAATTTTATGCCCTTTTGTTCGAGGTACAAGTACAATCATCCACAAAAAGCAGAAAAATTTAATTCAAGAGCGGCACAATACAATCAATTTCAATATCATCAAAATTGGTTAATTAATTTAATGACTTCTGCTTCTTTGAATGGCTTTAGGAGGGTATCCCCCCAAATGTCGTAGAACCAGGAAAAAGATGAATCAGTTTTTAGTGAATAAGCAATATTTTCACGGG
>CAXFLH010000113.1:0-4317 GCA_964003875.1 uncultured Flavobacteriales bacterium
TTATTTATATCATTGATAAAGACATCAGCACCTTCTTCAGAAAGATGTTTCACAAGATTTTCACCCACATGACCTATACCTTGTACTAGAATTTTTTTATCGCTTAAATCATCTGAGCCCCATTTATGTTTGGCTGTGGCTTTCATTCCCATATAAACACCATAGGCAGTTATTGGTGAAGGATCTCCTCCTCCACCCATCTCAACAGGTATGCCTGTAACAAAGTCTGTTTCTTTTTTAACATGAACCATGTCTGAAGCACTCATACCCACATCTTCAGCAGTAATGTACTTTCCACCTAAGCTATTTACATATTCACCAAACTTACGCATCAAAGTCTCTGTTTTTTGCGTAGATGAATCGCCTATAATAACAGCTTTACCACCACCTAAAGATAAACCTGTGATTGCAGCTTTAAATGTCATACCTCTAGAAAGTCTTAATACATCAATAATGGCATCATTATAACAATCATAATTCCACATTCTAGTTCCGCCTAAAGCTGGTCCAAGAGTAGTATCGTGAATGGCAATAATTGCTTTTAGCCCTGTTTCTTTATCATTACAAAACACCAATTGCTCGTGATTCAATTGAGTCATCATCTCAATTACTTGAAAATCTTTAACAGAATCGTTGACATTCTTTACTTCTAACATAGAGTTATATTTTGATTAAATTAAACAGAAAGTTAATTAACTTTGTCACACTTTAATTACTATTCAAAAAAGGTAAATTTTGCGCTGTCAAAACTACAATTTTATTTGTGTATTTAGATTAACAAGTTCAATTTTATGAAAGAGCTTAAATATCTATTCAAATTTTATAAAAAATATCGATGGCGTTTTGCTCTTGGCACATTTTTCGTGGTGACATCCAATGTTTTTGCTTTGTATCCAGCAATATATACTAGAAAAGCATTTGACGCTGCTAAAGAGGCCATAGAATCATCACAAAATAGTAGTTATAATTTTTCGGATTTAACTTCAACATTACTGTATTTTGGAATGATGCTAATCCTATTTGCATTATTAAAAGGGGTTTTTATGTTTTTTATGAGACAAACTATTATTGTTATGTCTCGACTTATTGAATTCGATATAAAAAATGAAATATTCAAACATTATCAGAAATTAGATAGAGTTTTTTATAAAAGGAACAACACAGGTGACATGATGGCACGAATAAGTGAAGATGTTACTAAAGTAAGAATGTTTTTAGGCCCTGCTACAATGTATCCTATTAATATGATATCGCTTTTCATTTTTGTGATGTATAATATGTTTAGTATTAATGTAAAACTTAGTTTATTTGTTCTTGCACCACTTCCAATAATGTCAATTACTATCTTTTTTATTAGTAAAGTCATTCATGCTAAGAGTGAAAAAGTACAGAGCCAACTATCTGATCTTTCTACACTCACTCAAGAGTCTTTTTCTGGAATTAGAATTTTGAAATCTTTTGTTAACGAAAGAACTAACTTTAACCTTTTCAAAACTGAAACTAACGAATACCTTAAACGTAATTTGTCCTTAGCTAAAACTAATGCCGCTTTCTTCCCCTTTATGCTTTTATTGATAGGTTTAAGTACCTTACTTACCATATATGTTGGAGGAAAAGAATCCATAGCAGGTAATGTTACAACTGGAAACATTGCCGAATTTATTATTTATGTCAATATGTTAACATGGCCTATGGCTTCTATCGGCTGGGTAACCTCTATTATACAGAGAGCAGCGGCTTCCCAAAAACGAATAAATGAATTTCTAAATACCAATACAGAAATTAATTCGGAAGATGGAAATATTCATAATATTAACGGTAAAATATCCTTTAAAAATATAAGCTTTGAATATCCGGACAGTGGAGTAAAAGCATTAGATAATGTTTCTTTTAATATCGATAAGGGGCAATCTATTGCAATAGTCGGAAGGACAGGTTCAGGTAAATCAACAATTGTTAATCTAATTAGTCGAATGTATAAGCCTACATCCGGAGAAATTGAGATAGATGACCTTCCAATAGAGAAAATCAACTTAGCTAGTCTTCGCTCAGGAATTAGCTTAGTACCTCAGGAGGCTTTATTGTTTTCAGATACAATCTCCAATAACATTGCCTTTGGTTCAAAAGAAGAATTAACACAAGAAGATATAGAATTGGTTGCTAAAAAAGCAGCTATACACGAAAACATCAAAAACTTCCCAAAAGCTTATCTAACTATGGTTGGTGAAAGAGGTGTTACACTTTCAGGTGGGCAAAAACAACGCATCTCAATTGCTAGAGCATTAGTTAGACCTTCAAGCATACTTATTTTCGACGATTGCTTGTCAGCGGTGGATAATGAAACTGAAGAAAAAATACTCTCATCTCTTGAAAAAGAAGGTACTGAAAAAACAACCATTACCATTAGCCACAGAATGTCATCAATACAACATGCCGACAAAATAATAGTTCTTGATAACGGCAAAATTATTGAAATGGGAACACATTCTGAGCTTTTCGAAAAAGGCGGGATTTATCACGAAATGCATCAGCAACAACTTTCTAAGTAGAATTATATTTGTGTTTTATATTAAATTTCATAGATTTGATAGATAAATCATGAAAAATTATGGAAAACTACAAAGACCAAGAAGAAATTTTTTCAAATAAAGTAAGAGCAGGAAAAAGAACTTACTTTTTTGATGTAAGAGCAACTAGAGCAGACGATTACTACCTAACCATTACTGAAAGTAAAAAAGTATTTAATGACGACGGTAGTCATTATTTTAAAAAACATAAAATATTTCTTTATAAAGAAGATTTTGAGAAATTCAAAGACGCTCTCTCTTTAAGTGTAGACTACATTTTCAAGAACAAAGGGCAAGAAATTATTTCAGATTCAAAAAACGAATCCAATGAAGATAATTCAAGTTTTACCGATGTTAATTTTGAAGACATCTAATACCTAAATTGTATGTCCAATCACAAGTAATGTCAAAATAGTGAGAATAAAATAACTAACTAAAGATTGTGCTCCGACATAATCTTTAGCTACTCTTTGTCCTAAGAATAACATTATCAATGCCACAGAAGCCAAGATAGTACCATACAGCGCCAGAATTAAACTGCCTTCAAACAGTAAAAAAATAACCCCTAAAAGATTTAATATACCTGATAACAGCTCAACAACAGTTATCGTAAAAAATAAAACTGGTACAAAGTTTTTAAGTGGTGAGTTAGCAAAATGAGAGCTCAACCACTCCAAATTTCCTTTTTTGTCCACTAACTTATCTAAACCTGACTGAAAAAATAAAATAGCCAAAAAGGACACCGCTAATACCTGAACAATTAAAAATACTGTTTCTGTAGTATTTATCAGTAAAAACATAATTAAAACGATTTAAATTATAGCTATTAACATTTTGCACTAAATGTTGAAAAAAATACTTTTTTTTCTTCTTAGGCACTCAATTAATTAGGTTATTTTTGAGTAAATATAGTTAATTTTGCTCGTTTAACGAGTTTATCTGACTAACCCTTAAAATCAAATTAATTTACTCTACAAATAAACTGATAAAATGAATAAAATAATTGTAATCGCCAATCAAAAAGGAGGAGTTGGCAAAACAACTACTGCAATCAATCTAGCGGCCTGTCTTGGCGTACTTGAAAAAAAAGTCCTACTTGTAGATGCAGACCCTCAAGCAAACTCAACATCAGGAGTTGGCTATGATCCAAGAGAAATCAAATCAGGACTTTACGAATGCTTAATTGATAACCTTAGTCCAAGAGATGCCATTGTTAAAACTGAAAGTCCAAATTTAGATTTACTACCTGCTCACATTGATTTAGTCGGTGCTGAACTCGAACTCGTCAATCAACAAAATAGAGAGTTTATTCTTAAAGGTATCTTAGAGCAAGTCAAATCTAGTTATGATTACATTATCATTGACTGTGCCCCTTCTTTAGGAATAGTAACTACAAACGCCTTAACCGCAGCAAACTCCATTATAATACCTATTCAATGCGAATATTTTGCTCTTGAAGGACTTGGAAAGTTGCTCAACACAATTAAAATTGTTCAAAATCGTTTAAACAAAGATCTGGATATAGAAGGCCTCTTACTAACTATGTATGACACGAGATTAAGACTTTCAAACCAAGTGGTTGAAGAAGTAAAGACACATTTTCAAGAGATGGTCTTCAACACTATCATACAGCGAAATGTAAGACTAAGTGAAGCTCCAAGCTTCGGAGAAACCATCATTATGCATGACGCTAATAGTAAAGGCGCTATCAATTACTTAAATCTAGCAAAAGAGCTCTTAGAAAAAAATA
>CAXFLH010000114.1:0-4167 GCA_964003875.1 uncultured Flavobacteriales bacterium
TTAAAAAATTATTGATTAATTAATCGTTTGAAAATATCATCAGTGAACTAATTCGCTAAATTTGATAAATAATAATTTAAAACTAAAAATCATGAACACATTTTTCTTCATTTTACCTTTAATTATAATTTTAGTTCCACTTACTTTTTTTGTAGTTAAGCAACAATCGGCTGCTGTAATAGAGCGTTTTGGTAAGTTTACTTCAATACGCCATTCTGGGCTTCAGCTTAAAATCCCTGTTATTGATAGAATAGCTGGTAAATTGAGTTTAAAGATTCAACAATTAGATGTAGTTGTAGAAACCAAAACTAAAGATGATGTGTTTGTTAAGCTTAAAGTATCTGTACAGTTTCAAGTGATTAAAACAAAAGTGTATGATGCTTTTTATAAACTAGATTATCCACACGATCAAATCACTTCTTACGTCTTTGATGTTATTCGTGCCGAAGTGCCTAAAATGAAGTTAGATGATGTCTTTGAAAAGAAGAACGATATCGCTATAGCCGTAAAGTCAGAACTGAATGATGCCATGATAGAGTACGGGTACGACATCATTAAGACTTTAGTTACTGATATTGACCCAGATCCACAGGTTAAAAATGCTATGAACCGAATTAATGCTGCCGAGCGTGAAAAAGTAGCAGCTCAATATGAAGGTGATGCGGCACGTATTTTAATTGTAGAAAAGGCTAAAGCAGAAGCCGAAAGTAAGCGTTTGCAAGGTCAAGGTATAGCTGACCAAAGAAGGGAAATTGCTAGAGGTTTAGAAGAATCTGTTGAAGTATTAAACAAAGTAGGAATAAACTCACAAGAAGCATCGGCATTAATTGTAGTTACTCAACATTATGACACCTTACAAGCTGTTGGTGCTGATACCAATAGTAATTTGATATTATTACCTAATTCTCCTCAAGCAGGTTCTGATATGTTGAATAATATGGTGGCTTCATTTACTGCAAGTAATCAGATAGGTGAAGCCATGAAGAAGCAAGACAAGAAGAAAAATTCAACTACTGACACAGAAGAATAGAGCATGTTTTCCCACCAAACCAAAATACGAGTTCGCTATGCCGAGACGGACAAAATGGGTTACGTCTATTATGGTAATTATGCTACTTACTTTGAAGTGGCTAGGGTAGAAGCTCTAAGGAGTTTAGGTATTAATTACAAAGAAATGGAGGATAAGGGAGTGATGCTTCCTGTCCTTTCTTATTCTACCAAGTTTTTTAAACCGGCTTATTACGATGAAGAATTGACCATTAAGTTATTCATCAAAGAATTGCCTCAAGCTCGTATTCATTTTTATTTTGAAACTTATAACGAATCGGAAGTGAAAATTAATCAAGCAGAAGTCGTTTTAGTTTTTGTTGATATTGAAAAAAATAAACCGTGTTCTGCTCCACAAGAGCTGATAGCTCAGTTAAAATCTTTCGGATTATGAAAAAGTATTGGGCGGAGTTTTTAGGCACTTTTATGATGGTATTTGCTGGCACAGGAGCTATCATTATTAACGACTTGTATGGTAGCGTTTCACATCTAGGTATTGGCTTAACTTTTGGTTTGGTAGTTATGGCAGTTATATATTCCATTGGTAGTATTTCTGGAGCACATATCAATCCTGCAGTTAGTATTGCCTTTTGGGTAGCTAAACGCTTTGAAACTAAAGAAGTCTTGCCATACATAAGCTTTCAGTTGCTTGGTGCTTTTTTGGCTAGTTTAACTTTGAAAGTAATGTTTCCAGAGCATGAATTTTTAGGTGCTACTATACCTGTTGATAGTTGGCAACAATCTTTTGTATTAGAATTTATCCTAACCTTTATTCTGATGTTTGTTATTCTGTTGCTTTCACAAGGTAGTAAAGAAGTGGGAGTGATGACGGGCTTGGTTATTGGGTCAGTAGTAGCTTTTGAGGCTATTTTTGCAGGGCCTGTTTCTGGTGCCTCTATGAATCCAGCACGTTCTATTGCTCCAGCAGTAGTTTCTGGTCATTTGACTCACTTGTGGCTATATGTAGTTGCTACAACTCTAGGAGCAATTGCTTCTGTTTATGCTGTAAAGTTGATTAAAGATTAATCATCAAATAGTCGTACATCTGAGTCATGGATTCTATATCTGATTTATGCACTTTCTCGTTGGGTGTATGTACGAAATCTTCGGGTGCACCAATAAAACACCAATCAAAAGGGTAGGGCGAACGCTGTAGGGCGTTACCATCGCTACCTCCAGCATTTTCTACTTCCAATTGAAAAGGAATGTTACTAGCTTTTGCCAAATCAATAATTCGATTGATGTAAGTCCTTCTAGGAATACCGCTATCTCTAATTGAAATAGCTACGCCTTTAGCGTGTTCAACACCTTCCGTAACCCAAGTTATATCAGAAATAAGAGCTTGTTTTACTCCGTATTTTTCATAGATGAATTTAGCTAAGTAGCCTACTGAACCACCGCCATGTTCTTCCCATGCTGAAAAACAAATTATGCCATTTTCTAGCTTTTCAGCCACTTTAAGGGCATTCCACACACCCAAACGGTTGTCCATATAACAGCATTGAACAAAGTCGTCAGTTTCTCTAAAATCAGCTTTAAACGTTAGTGTTGTACCTCTTTCAACTTCTCTACCTGCGATAAAAAGAGTTTTATTGCCGTCTTTATCGATTTTGTGATGTAGTTCTTCTTCAATCCTTCCTTGGCTATCTTGTCCTACTAACACAATACCTTCTTTGGTGCTAGGGCCTCCAATTTTTACTACTTCATTGTTATATTTTACTGTATAGCCAATACTATCTAGGTGAGCAAAAATGGCTGTGGTAGGTTTACCAAAGACCAAAACAATACAATCTTGAAAACCATCGCCATAAAACAATTCAGGTTTTACTTTCCAACGGTCTTGATTGCTATTGATGTAATCCAATATAAATTCAGTCATATTTTGTTCAGAACCCGATGGAGCTTCTATGTGGCAAAGTGTTTTTAATAATTCCATATTAAATGGTTTTTTGATAGACTAATTTAACTTTATGATTGAGTGCAAATATACTTTGCATTTGTTCAGATTGGCTTTTTCTAATACTAAAAGTTAATTCACATTCTATTTCAAACTTTTGTTGGATAACTTCTAGTTTTAAATCTTTAACTATTCGCATGACATTATTCATTTCTGGATATTGAAAATGCACCACAAAAACTTCCTTTATATAGCGTTTTTCGATAGCAATATTTAGTAAAGCATCTTGTGCAGCACTTCTGTAGGCATTGATGAGTCCACCTACGCCCAGTTTCACTCCACCAAAATAACGAACTACAATGATTAGAGTATTGGTTAAGTCGTTAGATAAAAGCTGACCTAAAATGGGCTTTCCAGCTGTATTAGAAGGTTCTCCGTCATCGCTGTCTCTTTGTATAGATTTATCTGGATTTAGAACGTATGCATAGCAATGGTGACGTGCTGCATATTCTTTCTTTTTAACTTCTGCCATTCTAGTTTTCACATCATTTTCATCTTTGATATGAAAGGTATAGGCAATAAACTTACTTCCCTTGTCTTTAAAAAGCCCCTGAGATGAGCCGACAACTTCTAAATATGAATCCTCAAAAAGCATTTTATGAATAAATAAGGATATAAATAGAAGTGATAGCCAATATGACACCTAGCCAATTTAGTTTGGATAAATGTTCTTTGTAGTATCCCCAACCGATAAGTGCTGATAAAACCACTACACCAATATTTATTATAGGAAAAACTAAACTCGAATCCATTTTGTTCAAACTTTTCAAAACAAATAAGATACTGAAGTAATTAGGAATACCTAAAGACAATCCATAAATCACATTCCTCATTTTGAATCCTTGTTTCTTAACGATTAGCATAATAAAGCCTACGCAAAAAGCAACTAAAAATACTGTAGTCGTAAAATAGTCTTTAGCGACTTGTGTTTCAAGGTATTTGAATTGAATGTGTGATAAGACTGTATCTAATAATCCTGCACCTACAAATAAGAGTATAGCTAAATATATAGGTCCGTTTTTATTTTCATCTTTTTTGACAGTCAAATAAATCGATAACAGTGCAATTATAATACCTGCTGATTTTAGTATTGTCCATGAATCTCCTTGAAATAATAAAGCAGCAATAACAGGAATTATCAAAGACATTTTACTTGCCAAAGA
>CAXFLH010000115.1:0-4119 GCA_964003875.1 uncultured Flavobacteriales bacterium
CAGCTGCTACGCTTAGAGCAATAGAAATTGAAGCTGATGTTATTTTAAAAGGAACTCGAGTTGATGGTATTTATACGGCTGACCCAGAAAAGGATAAATCAGCAACCAAATACGATACCATTACATTTAAAGAAGTTTACGAGAAAGAACTCAACATAATGGACATGACGGCTTTTACTTTGTGTAATGAAAACAAATTGCCAATTGTCGTATTTGATATCAACAAAAAACAAAATTTATATAAGATGCTTAAGGGGGAATCTGTTGGCACATTAGTTAACTTTTAGAATTATATTATGGAAGAAATAGAAATTATATTAGATAGTGCAAAAGAACAAATGAATGCCGCTATCAAACATTTAGAGGTAGCCTTTTCAAAAATCCGAGCAGGTAAAGCTACTCCTCAAATGCTAGATAATGTCAGCATTGATTATTATGGTGCTATTACACCATTGTCACAAACCTCCAATATCAATACGCCAGACGCTAGAACGATTTCTGTTCAGCCTTGGGATAAAAGTATGCTAGAGGTTATGGAAAAAGCGATTATAGATGCCAATTTAGGATTTAATCCAATGAATAATGGTGAAATGATTATGATTAATGTACCACCATTAACAGAAGAGCGTAGAATTCAGCTGGTAAAACAGGCTAAGTCAGAATCTGAAAATGCTAAAGTTAGTATTCGTAATGCTCGTAAAGATGCTAACGATGAACTGAAAAAATTAGACGGTATTTCTGAGGATGTTCTCAAGGATTCTGAAAATGAAGTGCAAAATATAACCAATAGTTTTACTTCAAAAATTGACGGATTTTTCTCTAAGAAAGAAGAAGAAATTTTGACGGTATAACATACTATTTCAAAAAAAAATTTAAAGCACGATTTTTATCGCGCTTTTTTTTGCTCAGAATTTTATGACTAATTTAGCGCACCTTTTAAAAAAACTATGTGGTTAACAATTGCCAGAGTAATTCTTAGATACAGAGCTGTATTTATATGGCTTATATTAGTTTCCACATACTTTATGGTGCAAAAGTCATCCGATGTAAGTCTTTCTTACTCAATGGCTCGTTTACTTCCAAAAAATTCTGATGCTCAACTAGATTACAACCTTTTTGTAGAAAAGTTTGGCATTAAGGATAATGTTATGATTATTGGTGTTAATTCCGATAATTTTTTCGATTTCGATAACTTTCATCATTGGCAGAGTTTTGCCGATAATATTAAATCCATTTCTGGTGTTGAGGAGGTATACTCTATTACTGATGCTGTTGGACTGAAAAAGAGTAAACAAGAAAAAAGCTTAATTGTCGAATCGATATTTGATAATATTAGTACACAAAAGTCCTTAGACAAAGCCGTTGCAGAATTACAGCAATTACCCTTTTATGACGATAGACTAGTCAATGATAGTGCAATGCTGATGTTAGTTTCATTAAGTAATGATTATGTGACTAGCGGCAAGCGAGTTAAGATGATAAATTCCATTACAGATTTTGGTGACATCTATACTAGCGAATCGCAAAAAGAGGTGAAGTATTCGGGCTTACCTTACATACGAACTGTTCATTCAGAATTGATCAGACAAGAAGTGGGCTTATTTATTTTCTTAGCCCTGTTTGTGACTGCTATTATACTATTCTTCTTTTTTAGGTCTGTCAAGGTAATGATGATTTCAATGCTAGTGGTAGGAATTGGTGTTGTTTGGTCATTCGGTACGCTAGGTATTCTTGGCTATGAGATAACCATACTTACAGCGTTAATACCTCCACTATTAATAGTCATCGGGGTACCCAATTGTATTTTTCTTATCAATAAATATCACAATGAAATTAGAGAGCATGGCAATAAGTCAAGGTCTTTAGTTCAGATGATTAGACGTGTGGGAAATATTACCATTCTTACAAATACTACTACTGCATTAGGTTTTGCTACATTTATTCTAACCTCAAGTAAAGATTTACGTCAATTTGGTTTAGTAGCCTCTATAAATATTTTCGCAGTATTCATTCTGTCTTTATTACTTATACCCATAGTATTTAGTTATTTAAATCCACCAAAAAAACGACACGTTAGTCACTTAGATAGGAAATGGCTTAATAAACTGATACAGAAAATCACCTATTTCGTAACAGAAAAGAGAACAGTAGTCTATGCAGCAACAATTACGATTATTTCCATTGCTCTTTTTGGACTTCTTCAAATGCGTATTGCTGGTAATATTTCTGACGATATGCCCAAAGAATCGGCGCTATACAAAGACATTAAGTTTTTTGAAAAGCATTACAAATCTGTTATGCCTTTCGAAATTATTATTGATACACATAGAAAGAACGGTGTTACTAAATTGTCTACTCTCAAACGCATCGACAAATTAACCGAAACTTTGACGACATATGATGAGTTTTCTAGACCACTTTCTATAATTGACCCTATAAAATATTCTAAACAAGCTATATATAATGGTGAAAAGCAGTTTTATACCCTGCCCAACTCTCAAGAGAAAAGATGGCTATTGAATTATACCCTTAATAGTGAATCGCCAAGCGAATGGATGGATGCCTTAGTAGATGAAAATAAACAAATTGGTAGAGTGAGTTTATATGTTACAGACATTGGTACTTCACGAATGAAAGAGCTCAAAGATGAGTTACGTATGAAAATAGACCAGATATTCAATCCCGAAAAGTACAAAGTAATATTAACGGGTACTAGTGTCGTCTTTTTAGAAGGGACAACTTACTTAGTAAAAAATCTATTCATTAGTCTATTTTTAGCCATCTTATTAATATCCATTTTTATGGCTTGGATGTTCAACTCCTTTAGAATGGTTGTTGTTTCTTTGATCCCCAATTTAATACCACTACTTATAACGGCTTCTATAATGGGTTATTTTGGTATTTCTATCAAACCATCTACTATATTAGTATTTAGTATTGCTTTTGGTATTTCTGTTGATGATACAATACATTTTTTGGCAAAATACCGACAAGAATTGAAGTATAAAAACAACAACATTAAAGACTCTGTGGTAGCTGCTATAAAAGAAACAGGGATTAGTATGTTTTATACTTCAATTGTTTTATTCTTTGGATTTTTTATCTTTATTGCCTCACAGTTTGGTGGGACATTAGCTTTAGGTTTATTAGTATCTATTACTTTATTGATAGCTTTATTGTCTAATTTGATTGTTTTGCCCGCTATGTTATTGAGTTTAGAAAAATCTCTTATAGAAGAAGCTATAAGCGATCCACTGCTTGATGTTTTTGACGAGGAGGAGGATATAGAACTAAAAGAGTTAACATTAAAAAACAATAAGGAATGAAAGGTATAATTTTAGCTGGAGGGTCTGGAACTAGATTACATCCCTTGACTTTAGCGGTCAGTAAGCAGGCTTTACCTGTTTATGATAAGCCTATGATTTATTACCCTTTAACTACTTTAATATATTCAGGAATTAATGAAATACTAATAATTTCTACCCCTCACGATTTGCCAGTTTTTCAGCGCTTGTTAGGTGATGGAAGTTCCTTAGGTTGCCGTTTTGAGTACCAAGTTCAAGAAGTTCCTAATGGCTTGGCACAAGCCTTTGTTTTAGGTGAAGAATTTATCGGTAACGATAAAGTGTGTTTGGTATTGGGAGATAATATTTTCTATATGAAACGTCAAATTCTAGAATCTAGCATTGATGTCGATGGAGGATTAGTATTTGGTTATCATGTCAATGACCCTGAACGCTATGGTGTTGTTGAGTACGATAAATATTTCAACGTTATAAGTCTTGAAGAAAAGCCTAAAAATCCAAAGTCTAACTTTGCTATTCCAGGCTTATATTACTACGATAATGCTGTTATCGAAATTGCCAAAAATATCAGCCCCTCAGCACGAGGAGAATACGAAATTACAGATGTCAATTTAGAGTATCTCAGAAGAGGTAAGCTAAAAGTTCAAACCTTAGGACGAGGTACAGCTTGGTTAGATACCGGCACATTCAAATCTTTAATGCAAGCTAGTCAATTTGTAGAAGTAATTGAAAGCAGACAAGGACGTAAAATAGGCTGTATAGAAGAAGCTGCTTATAAAATGGGCTTCATTGATGACAATCAATTGAGGGAACT
>CAXFLH010000116.1:0-4096 GCA_964003875.1 uncultured Flavobacteriales bacterium
AGCAATATCGTGCCGGTTCGACCCCGGCCTCGGGTACTACAAACCTCCTCAACAATTGAGGGGGTTTTTTTTGTACTTTTGTACACTCTAGTTTATAATAAATGAAACAAAGAAAGTACGATAAGGCATATTTGAAAATGGCCCAAGAATGGGCTAAGTTGTCGCATTGTAAAAGAAAACAAGTCGGAGCACTTATCGTAAAAGATAAGATGATTATTTCTGACGGGTATAACGGTTGCCCTTCTGGTTTCGAAAACACCTGCGAAGATGAAGATGGTAATACCAAATGGTACGTCTTGCACGCCGAAGCTAATGCCATAATGAAAGTGGCTCGTTCTACCAACGACTGTAAAGGAGCTACCCTATACCTGACTCTTTCTCCTTGTAAAGAATGTAGCAAACTGATACATCAATCTGGCATAAAAAGATTGGTCTATCTAAATGAATATAAGGATACCACAGGCTTAGATTTCTTAAGAAAAGCCAATGTAGAACTCTTACACTTTGAGAATGCTGAATAAAAAATCCCATTTTGGCCCCATCGTATTTGCCCTAATTCTTATCCTAGGTATTTATCTTGGCAAATCCCTAAATTTTGACAATTTCCAAAATAACGAATTCAATAAATTTAACTTAGTGTTGTCCCAATTGGAAGAAGCTTATGTCGATAGCATAGATAGAGAGGAACTAATAGAAAAAGCCGTTACCAATTTATTAGAAGAACTTGACCCTCACTCATATTACATAAAAGCTAAAGATTTATCTGCCGTCAACGAACCCATGGAGGGTAGTTTTGATGGAATCGGTGTAGAATTTAACTTACTAGACGATACCATTTTGGTAGTTGCCCCTATTTCTGGTGGTCCATCACAAAGTGTTGGTATTCTCTCCGGCGATAAGATTGTATCTGTAAATGGAGACACCATCGCAGGTACAGGTTTAAAAAATGAAGATGTCTTCAAATTATTGAGAGGTAAAAGAGGGACTAAAGTCAGTGTTGGTATTTTGAGAAAAGGTCAGGAGGGGTTATTGGATTTTGAAATTACTAGAGACAAAATCCCTATTTATAGTGTTGAAGTTTCGTATATGATATCGGACCAAATGGGATATATCAAAATAAATCGCTTTGCAGCCAATACCTATCAAGAGTTTATTGAGGCTGCCAAAAAACTTTTGGATAAAGGAATGCAAAAGCTTGTTCTTGACCTCAGAAATAACCCAGGAGGCTATTTAGGGGCTGCCATTAACATCAGCAACGAATTTTTGGAAGACGATTTGCTCATCGTCTATACTCAAGATCGTTCGGGTAATAAAGAAGAATACTTTTCCAACAGAAAAGGTTTACTCATTAATACACCAGTAACAGTCATTATAGATGAAGGCTCAGCTTCTGCTAGTGAAATTGTTGCTGGTGCATTACAGGATAACGACAAAGGAACAATCGTAGGTCGCCGTTCATTTGGTAAAGGTTTAGTACAAGAACAATTTGAACACCCTGATGGTTCGGCATATCGCATTACTACCCAACGTTATTACACCCCAACTGGTCGATGCATACAACGCCCTTATGCTAAAGGTCAAGGCGATGATTATGCTAGTGACCTCTTACAAAGAATCAGTGCTGGCGAACTCCTTTCTAGAGATAGCATTAAATTTGACGATAGTCTAGAGTTTATTACTCCTCAAGGTAAGATTGTCTATGGAGGCGGAGGAATAATGCCTGATATTTTTATTCCTTTAGATACTAACTCTTACCATTCTTCTATTTCTGAGACTATCCGAAAAGATTTAATTCGACAGTTTGCTTTTGATTATACCAACAAACATCGAGAAGAATTAGAAAGTCAAAGTCTGTCCAATTTTATTGCCTTATTCGAAATCAATACTAACGACTACAATCAATTGGTGGAATTTTGCAAATCGTCAGGGGTTACACTACCACTTGCTGAACTTAGCGAAAAAGATAAACGCATTTTATCTACCCAACTCAAAGCTTATATTGCACGAAATATTTGGAATGACGATGGATTTTTTCCTGTTATTCATAAAATTGATGACACATTTCAACAAGCTATAATGCAGTAATTTTTTACTTTTGTACTAATATTAATTTAAGATTATAAACTATGTCATTTGAATTACCTAAACTATCGTATGCTTACGATGCTCTTGAGCCACATATAGATGCTAGAACTATGGAAATACACCATAGCAAGCACCACGCTGGTTATACTGCCAAACTAAATGCTGCTATTGAAGGTACCGATTTAGCCGGACAGTCTATCGAATCAATACTAGCTGGTGAGCTATCGGTAGGAGTCAGAAATAACGGCGGAGGATATTACAATCATTGCTTATTTTGGAGTGTAATGAGTCCTAAAGGTGGCGGTCAGCCAAGTGGTGATTTGGCAGATGCTATAAATAGTTCTTTTGGTTCTTTTGAAGAATTTAAAACCGCATTTTCAAATACTGCGGCTACACAGTTTGGCTCAGGTTGGGCTTGGTTGTGTGCGGAAAATGGAAGCTTAAGCCTATGCTCTACACCAAATCAAGACAATCCCTTGATGAAATCGGGTTGTGGTAATACTCCAATTTTAGGAATAGATGTGTGGGAACATGCCTACTACCTCAACTACCAAAATAGAAGACCAGATTATATCGAAGCCTTTTTCAATGTAGTCAACTGGGACGAAGTCAGTCGTCGATTTAAAAAAGCATAATCACAAAAGCCCCTCAATTGAGGGGCTTTTTTTAGACTGATTTAAGCCCTGTTATAATTTTATTATTTAAAAAAATCAAGAAGAATAAGAAATCTAATTTATTAGCAGACAGTTACTCAATAGTCGCTGAGTAGTTTTAGAGACAATAATTTGTCCCAAAATAATTCATTTTTTGATTTTGATAAAGATATTATTTTAGAATTTATTAAATATTATTTCATCAAAACTCTCAAAAACAACACATTATAATTCTTAGCAACAAAATTTGTATTTTTACTAAAAATTAAAAATGAAGAAGGTAAATATAGTTTTAGTATTAGTTTTCTGTGGTTTGTTATTTGGGTGTAGTGATGGTGAAGAGATAATTGACGAACCCTTAAATTTTGGAAATTTAATAATAACAGGTGGTTTAAATTTTGTGCCGGATGTTTTAAATTGTAATGTTGGTGATACAATTTTTTTTGAGTTAGGAAATACTCATAATGCAATAGAGGTAAGCGAAGAAAACTATAACGCAAACAACTCAACACCTTTAGAAAACGGTTTTGAACTTGGTTTTGGTGAATCTAACTATATAGTTGTATTAGAATCTAAAACACACTACTATGTTTGTACACCTCATCTTCCTAGTATGAAAGCAAGAATAATTGTCCATTAGACTATAATGACGGATATGTTCTAAACTTTAACTTAAAATTAACACATGAAATGTTTTATCATTACAATTTTTATTTCAACAATCTTAATGTCTTATAGTTGTTCAGATAAGATTATGGTTAAATGTCCAGACAATAATTATATTTCAAAAAAAAATATCAATTCAGAAAATTACTATCAAAATCGAAGAGAATTAAAAACCATATTATCAAAATCTGATTTTGATATCTCCTATTATGAATTTGAAATAAGTTGTACAGAATTATTGAGTGATCACCTTTTTTGTAATATATGTTTTAATTCTAATGAAAATAGTTTGACTTCATACGACGGTAGAAAGTTTAATTTCAAAGAAAATATATCATCAACTGAAATCACAAATGAATGTGTAAGTTTAATTTCAGGGATGACAATGGGTTCCAATGAATACTCTGAATTTTTAAAAAATCAAAAATAAATTCTAAAATTAGATTTTAACGTATTGATTTACTAATCGACAGTTCCCCCATAATTTTGGGTTTAGTCGATTAAATCGAATAAAATCACGGAAATATTATATGTATTAATGTTGTTCTATTAGAAATATGGTGCTTGTTGGAATCGTTGTATTCTAACATTCAACATTGAAACCAATTCATAGTGTTTGATGGAAAATAGAAAGTGACTTGTAACACTTAAAAATCAATAACAGGAATTTAAAATTTGACTAAGGAAGTTTT
>CAXFLH010000117.1:0-4085 GCA_964003875.1 uncultured Flavobacteriales bacterium
GAAGACACTATTCTTTATGCTGCAGCTTTTGATGCAAATGGAGGCGTATTTGAGCCACTTTTCACTAAGGAAGATGCCATAATTTCTGACTCATTGAATCATGCTTCTATAATAGATGGTATTCGTTTGTGTAGGGCTGTTCGTTATCGATACAACAATAATGATATGACCGATTTAGAACAAAAATTGATAGAATCTCAAGCCCAACGTAATAGAATTATTGTTACTGATGGCGTATTTTCAATGGACGGTTACATTGCTCAGCTAGATAAAATTTGTGATTTAGCTGATAAATACGGTGCTTTAGTGATGGTTGACGAATGCCATTCAACAGGCTTTGTTGGTAAAACCGGAAGAGGAACTCATGAATACCATAATGTTATGGATAGGGTTGACATTATTACGGGAACCTTGGGAAAGGCTTTGGGCGGAGCTATGGGAGGCTTTACTTCTGGTAGAAAAGAAATTATAGATATGTTAAGACAACGTTCAAGACCATATTTATTTTCTAATTCTTTAGCGCCATCCATTGTTGGTTCAGCTATCGAAGTACTAGATATACTATCGAATTCCACAGAGCTTAGGGATAAGCTAGAAAGTAATACTTCTTATTTCAGGAGTAAAATGATTGAAGCAGGTTTTGATATAAAAGAGGGCGTACACCCCATTGTGCCTGTTATGATATACGATGCCAAAACTTCTCAAATAATGGCAAATAAATTGCTCGAAGAAGGTATTTATGTCATAGGTTTCTTTTACCCTGTAGTCCCAAAAGATCAGGCTAGAATTAGAGTTCAAGTTTCAGCAGCTCATACCAAAGAGCACCTAGACAAAGCCATAGCTGCATTTACTAAGGTTGGTAAGGAAATGAAAATTATCAACTAATTATGGTGAATAAAATTTTGTTGAATTAAAATAAAGTTCTACTTTTGCCGACCCTTTGGGATGTGGTATTTCAAAGTGTGCTAATAATAAAAATAATTTATAGTGGATACACTAAGTTATAAAACGGTATCAGCAAATAAAGAAACAGCTGACAAGCAGTGGGTTTTAGTAAATGCTGAAGATTTGGTTTTAGGTCGTTTAGCTTCTCAAGTAGCATCTATGCTAAGAGGTAAGCACAAAACCAATTTCACTCCACACGCTGATTGCGGCGATTATGTAGTGGTTATAAACGCAGACAAGATTCGTCTTACAGGACAAAAATGGACAGACAGAGAGCACTTTAAACACACGGGTTATCCAGGTGGACAAAAGAGAATTTCTCCAAAAGAATTGTTCGACAGAGATCAAACCTCATTAGTGCGTCAAGCTATTAAAGGTATGTTGCCAAAGAATAAATTAGGTAATGCACTTTATTCTAACCTACACGTTTATGCTAGTACTGACCACAAGCACGAAGCACAACAACCCAAAGAAGTAAAAATTAAACTATAACGATGGATACAATACACACCATTGGAAGAAGAAAATCAGCAGTTGCTCGTATTTACATGAGCAAAGGCAAAGGAAATATCACAGTAAATAACCGTGAATCAGACAAGTATTTCACTACAGCTACTTTGCTTTATAAATTAAACCAACCTTTCAGTCTAGTTGATATGGAAGGAAAATTTGATGTAAAAGTTAATGTAAGTGGTGGTGGTATTACTGGTCAAGTAGAAGCAGTACGATTGGCAATTTCTCGTGCCTTATGTCAGCTTGATCCTGAAAACCGCTCAGCTCTTAAAGTTGAAGGTTTGATGACGCGTGACCCAAGAATGGTGGAACGTAAAAAACCGGGACAAAAGAAAGCGCGCAAGAAATTTCAGTTTAGTAAGCGTTAATATCTTAGGATATTGTTTAGTATCTAAATTACTTAGACTATAAACTATACTACTAAGTAATTGTTGATTAATGAATGTAAACAATTTTAAAAATGTCTAGAACAAATTTTAAAGAATTATTAGAATCAGGTGTACACTTCGGTCACCTAACAAGAAAGTGGAATCCCAAAATGGCTCCTTATATCTTTATGGAGAAAAATGGTATCCACGTTATCGATCTCAACAAAACTATTACTAAGTTAGACCATGCTTGTGCAGCACTTAAGCATTTGGCAAAGTCAGGTAGAAAAGTCATGTTTGTTGCTACAAAGAAACAAGCTAAAGAATCGGTATCTGCTCATGCAGAAAGAGTAAATATGCCATATATTACTGAAAGATGGTCAGGTGGTTTGCTAACCAATTTTGCGACTATCCGTAAGGCGATTAAAAAAATGAATTCCATTGACAAAATGAAAGCCGATGGAACTATCGATACTTTATCTAAGAGAGAGCGTTTACAAGTGTCCAGAACACGTGATAAATTAGATAAAAACCTTGGTAGTATTGCCTCAATGAATAGAATTCCTGCAGCTTTATTTGTAGTAGATATTCACAGAGAGCACATTGCTATCGCTGAGGCAAAAAAATTAGGTATTCCAACCTTTGCTATTGTTGACACTAACTCTGACCCTAACTTAGTGGACTTCTGTATCCCAGGAAATGATGACGCTAGTCGTTCTATTGAAAAAATAGTTTCTTTAGTAACAGATGCTATCCAAGAAGGTCTTTCAGAAAGAAATTCTGAAAAAGAAGCTGCTGCTTCTTCTCAAGCTGAAGCCAAAGCTGCTCCCGCTGAAGAGAAAGTTGAAGAAACAGCTGAGAAAAAATAAAATCAATAATTAAAAAATACTTTACGAAATGGCAAAAATTACTGCTTCTGAGGTAAATGCACTAAGAAAGCAAACTGGTGCTGGAATGATGGATTGTAAAAAAGCTTTAGTCGAAGCTGAAGGAGATATGACTAAAGCAGTTGATATCCTAAGAAAAAAAGGACAAAAAGTAGCTGCTAAAAGAGCAGACAGAGAAGCATCTGAAGGAGTTGTCATCTCAGCTACAAACGGTCAATTTGGAGCTCTATTAGCACTTAATTGTGAAACAGACTTCGTAGCAAAAAATGAAAGTTTCATTGCATTAGCACAGTCTTTCTTAGACGTAGCTATGTCAAACAAACCTGCTGATTTAGCTGCACTAAAAGCCTGTTCATTAGGTGATATGACAGTTGAAGAAAAAATCATTGAGCAAACAGGTGTTATTGGTGAAAAATTAGATTTATCATCATACGAAACTATAGAATCTTCGCAGGTAGCTGCATATATCCATGGAGGAAATCGTTTAGCTACTTTAGTAGGTCTTACCTCTGTTGTTGATGAGCAAGTAGGTAAAGATGTAGCAATGCAAGTAGCGGCTATGAACCCTATCGCTTTAGATAAAGAATCTGTTTCTCAAACAACGATAGACAACGAAATTGATGTGGCTAAAGACTTAGCTCGTCAAGAGGGTAAGCCTGAAGAAATGCTAGATAAAATAGCAATGGGTCGTTTGAATAAATTCTTCAAAGAAAATACCTTATTAAACCAAGAATTTATTAAAGAATCAAAAACTTCAGTATCTCAATATCTCAACAAAATAGAGAAAGATTTAACTGTCACAGACTTCAAGAGAGTCGGTCTTGGAGTTTAATTTTAATCAAATCAATTAAGAGAGTGTTTTTCACTCTCTTTTTTTTGCCTTAAATTAGCGCACTATGAAGTACAAGAGAATTCTATTAAAGTTAAGTGGCGAAGCCCTAATGGGTGATAAACAATTTGGTATTGATACGGAAAAGTTATCGGCCTATGCCAACGAAATAAAAGCTGCTGTAGATTTTGGTGTTGAAGTTGCTGTAGTTATAGGAGGTGGGAATATCTTTAGAGGTGTTCAGGTCGAAGGTCAAGGATTGGATAGAGTCCAAGGCGATTATATGGGTATGTTGGCCACAATAATTAATGGAATGGCGTTACAGTCAGCTTTAGAAAAAGCCGATGTAGAAACTCGCCTTTTAACAGCCATTAAAATGGAGCAAGTAGCAGAACCTTTCATTCGTCGCCGCGCTGTACGTCACTTACAAAAAGGTAGAGTGGTTATTTTCGGTGGTGGAACAGGAAACCCTTACTTCACGACAGATACAGCTGCTACGCTTAGAGCAATAGAAATTGAAGCTGATGTTATTTTAAAAGGAAC
>CAXFLH010000118.1:0-4070 GCA_964003875.1 uncultured Flavobacteriales bacterium
ATGAACTGTCTAAGTTCGTCACAGACCTGTGGCAAGTCCGACGACTTAAGTTGTTTGAGGTCTTGTGGAATATTAATATTTTCTAGTAAAGACAAAGTGTTCTATTTAGGGTACAAATATACACATTTTAATATCGACAAAAGCTAGAGTGTACTATCCTACCATAGAAATTTTATCAACTACTAACTATTTTATTCTTTAGCTTATCGAATAATAAGTACAGTACTGGCACAATGACTAGGGTTAAAAAGGTTGCAAAAGTTAAACCAAAAATAACTGTCCATGCCATTGGCCCCCAGAATATGGCATTATCACCACCAAAGAATATTTGAGGGTTAAACTCCGTCAATAAGGTAGCAAAATTAATATTCATACCCGTAGCCAAAGGCAACAGACCAAGAACCGTAGTGATGGCAGTCAATATTACAGGTCTTAAACGTTTTTGCCCTGCTTGTTTGATACACTCTACTGACGACTTAGCATCGAGTTTAGCATTTTCTTCTAGTCCTAATTCTTGTCTTTTACGACTCTTTAACAAATCGATGTAATCTATCAATACAATGGCGTTGTTGACCACTATACCAGCCAAAGAAACAATACCTATACCTGTCATAATGATGACAAAATCCATATTGAATATTGCTAAGCCTAAGAATACCCCTATGGTGCTGAATAGTACCGTCATAATAATGATTACGGGCTTGAAAGCCGAATTAAATTGCGATACCAATATCAAAGTAATCAAAGCAACGGCAATCATTAAAGCTTTAGATAAAAAGTCTTGTGTTTGCTGCTGTTCTTGTTGTTTGCCAGTAAACTGCAAGTTGTAACTTTCAGGCATAGGGTAGTCTGCTAATAGTTTCTTCAACTGTTCGTTGATAGCATTCTCATTGTATCCCTCAATCACATTAGAGTAAATAGTCACTTGACGTTTCATATCTTTTCTATTGACCGAACCATAAGTGTTATTGTAGGTATAGTCAGCCACTGAAGATACCGGGATTTGCATAATCCTACCATTGGATTGACTTCTAAAAGTTATGCGTTGATTCATCAAAGAAGATACATCGTAGCGGTATTTGTCTGCTAATCGTATCGTAATAGGGTACTCGTCTTCACCATCTTTAAACTTAGACACTTCTTTACCAAATAAAGCGGTACGAATGGTTGAGCCAACTTGAGCCGTAGAAATTCCCATACGACGAGCCATATCACGGTCAATATTTACTAATAGCTCGGCTTTATTCATTTCTAAATCTACTTTTAAGCCTTCAATTCCTGCAATATTTTCCTGTTCTATAAGCTGCTGAATGTCTTCAGAAATCAATAACAATTGGTCGAAATTATCTCCAGTAATTTCCATATTAATAGGACGCCCCATAGGAGGTCCATCTCTATTTTTATCGACACTAATATCTACCCCTGGAATACCTACCAAAGAGGCTGACAGTTCTTTCATCACATCTCCCGTAATGACACCATCTCTGTATTTAAATTCTACAAAATTGATTGTTATTCTGGCCTTGTTAGGGGTAATACCATTAGCCCCTCCCATTTCGTTGGGGTCAGAAGTACCTGCTCCTACATTAGTCAATACCGAAGAAACAGCATGCTGATAAGGCTCCAAAATAGTCGTGACTTTTTGCTCCACAATACGAGCCAAAGAATCGGTTGCCACAACATCTGTCGCCTCAGGCATCTCTAAAAATACATTGATGTACTTAGGCTCGTTGACAGGGAAAAATTCTACATTAGGCTTCATTAAAGCAAAGAATACAATGGAAAAAATCAACAATCCAAATGTTCCAGCCAATAACTTTAAGGGTTGTCTGCCCCTAAGAGCCCAATTTAAAATTCTAGAATATCGTCTTTCTAAACGCACTAAAAATTTATCTTGGAAAGTATGTGATAAAGGCGTTAGGTACAAGCCATTTACTAAGTTCAATAAAGCAAAAACTAGGGCTAAAGAACCTAACATTCTGAATCCGATAAGATAAAGGACTATAGCTAATACCGCTGCGTAAATAGAGGTCTTTTTAAGTTTCTTTTTGTTCGGTGCAGAACGCTCATCTTTTTTTACAAACTGAGAAGCAAAGACTGGATTTATGACTAATGCCACAAATAAAGATGAACCTAAGACTATTATTAAAGTCATGGGGATATAACCCATAAACTCTCCCATCAAATCTTCCCAAAATAAGAGTGGGAAAAAGGCCGCTAGAGTCGTTAGCGTGGAAGAAATAATAGCGACTGCTATTTCACCAACACCTTGTTTGGCAGCCTCCAATCTACTGAGTCCTTCTTGCCTATACAGTCGGTCGATATTTTCAATAACCACAATGGCGTTATCTACCAACATTCCTAAGGCCAAAATAAGAGCAAATAAGACCACCATATTCATAGTTGTACCCATGCCGCCTAACACCACGAAACTGATGAACATAGATAGCGGTATCGCCATACCAACAAATAATGCGTTGCGCAAGCCCAAGAAAAATAGAAGGACTAAAACTACCAAAATTACACCAAAAATGATACTATTTTCTAGGTTGCTAAGCTGGTCTCTTGTTTGTTCAGACTGATCGTTTGTAATGGAAATATTTAAATTTCCAGGTAATCTATTTAATTGTTTGGCAGTTGCTAGTAGGGAGATGATTTTATCCGTAGCTTCTAGAAGGTTTTCACCACTTTTTTTAACAACATTTAAGGAAACAACGGGCTGAGAATCTAGTCTAGCATAACTTTCTCTTTCCTCGTAGCCATCAGTTACTAAAGCAATATCTTTCAGATAAACAATATTACCCTTCTCGTGTTTGACAATGATATTGGCTATTTCTTCGGCTGAAGTAAATTCAGCTGAAGTGCGTACCATTCTTCTAGTATCTCCAATTAGCACATCTCCACCTGCAATAGAGGTATTTTCAAAAGCAATAGCGTCTTCTATATCTCTAAAGCTAACTTGACTCATTTCCATACGATGCAAGTCCACTTCAACTTTTATTTCTTTATCTAATAAACCCGTTATTTCAACTTTAGAAATCTCAGAAAAAGCCTCTATCTCATCTTGTAAATATTCAGCATGGATTTTTAACTCATCTAAACTAAAATCTCCTGAAAGGTTGATGTTTAAAATAGGGAACTCCGAGAAGTCAATGTCCATAACCATAGGATCCATATCTAAGTCAGATGGCAAATCACTTTTGGCTTTGTCAACTGCATCTTTAACATCTTGTAAGGCAACTTTTAATTCTATATCGGTGTTAAATTCTACAATAACCGAGGAATTGTCTTGTACAGAGGTCGAGGTTAATTTTTTTAGGCCTTTGACCGACTTAATCTCTTTCTCTAATGGTCGAGTAATGAGGTTTTCTATATCGGCAGGCGAATTACCAGGATATACGGTTTGTACCATTATCGTTGGCATAACGATATCTGGATACAAGGACTTGGGCATAGATTTGTAAGAAAATATCCCAAACAGTATCAAAAGTACAGTGAGAATAAAAACGGTGGTTTTATTCCTTAGCGATAGGTTAGTAATTTTAAAATATCTGTTGCTCATTGACCTAATTATTTGATGTCTATTTTACTTCCATTGGCTACACCGTCATAGCCTATCACTATCACTTCTTGACCTAAGCTCAAGCCTGAGGTAATGTGTGTCATATCGTCTTGAGAAAGTCCTGTCTCTACATATTTTTTGATGGCTTTGTTGTTGTCAGCTACAAAAACAAAAGAACCTCGCATATCTTTTTTGATACATGCCGATGGTAAAACCATAGCACCCTCTTGACTAAAGTCTTGTAATTTTACTGAGGCCACCGCATTAGGCTTAATATCGCCTGAGCTGTTGTTGAGGTTTATCTTTACTTTGAATGTTCTGTTCTGTGGGTTTATAACTTGCCCTACAAAGGATACTTTTTCTTGACGATTTATACCTAAAGCATCAAAGGAAAGATTGACTAAGTCTCCTTTTTTAATAATTGCCGAATAGCGTTCTGCTACATCTACTTCCACTTGTAACTTTTTAGAATTGACAATGCGAAAGGCTGGCATTGCTGGAGCAGCAA
>CAXFLH010000119.1:0-4015 GCA_964003875.1 uncultured Flavobacteriales bacterium
GAAACGGAGATTATTCATAAATATATTATGAGTGGAAAAACGAGCTTTGCTTTTAAGTTAAACTTTTTTTATCGACTTTGTTTTAAATGTCGCTAATGTCAATTAACTGTTTTACCTGTTGATATATTCACTGCTGAATTTTGTGCTTCCCGTTCAAAGCTATAGATGCACACACCTGTGTATTTTTCTTCTTTATAAATAAAGGATTTTTTAATATCTGAAAGCAACCCGGAGACATCGTTCTCGAATTTTTTGAGCCGAGTTGCATCGTCGAACCTAACACAAACTGATAATTCTCCTGATTTTCCTATCGTTATTTGGATGCCGAGATAGTCATAATGAGAAATTTTAGAGCCTAATATTTCAGAGAAGTGACTTGCCGCTATTTTTGCCTCCGCGGTACTTGGAAATTTTAAATTTATGATTGAGGAAAACATTAAAATTCTCCATCAATCTGCTTGAGTAATTCATCTACATTAATTCGTGAGTCAACTTCACTTAAAATCGTACCGCTATATGGCTTTTCAAATTCACCTAACTCTAAAGCAATCTTTTGAGCTACTTTTGATAACTGATAACCGCTTAGGGTTTTAGTAGATGAACGCTCAACCAAACCCAACTTTACTAACTCTGTGCAAGTATTTACGTCAAAAACTCCTGTATCTACAAAGTTAACAAATGCTGTGATGTTTTCAATAGTACATTCTGGCGCGGCTTCTTTTATAAGGATGAGAATTTTTTTTGTTTTTTCAAGAATTAAAGACTTTTGAGCCTGTAGGTTGATTATTTGATGGCAAATATTTATTGTAAGATTCTTCATTAATCTTATCTGCTCTTTACTTAGCTGTCTGGGTTGAAAGTCCATTACACATAAGGTCCCAAGTATCAACCCTTCATTTGTGATGAGGGGAAAGCCAGCATAAAAGATTAAATGTGGATATCCTTTAACAATAGACATTGACGAGAAACGTTTATCTTTAGTTAGGTCTGGGACAATAGTAGGTTCAGGATCAAGCAATGCAAATTGGCATATTGATTCTTTCCGTGGCAACGGTTTTGAAAAATCTGTCTCCAACCCAGAACTGCTTAATGAATGTTGTGTATCTTGGTCGATTATGTTTACAAAACTGGAAGTACAATTAGTAATGACTTTTGCAACTTCATTAAAAATTGTGAACTGCTTATGCCTATCCGCATTAAGAACACCGGTAGCTAATAGTTTATTAACTCGAGCTTTTTCATTTTTTGGTAATTTAGCAATTTGCATAGATATTAAGCATAGAAGATTAGAAGAATAAATTTAAAAATATGTTTTGAATGTAACATATATTGTATAGGAGTGGAATTGTTTAGGTTCGTTTAATTATCTTTCCTAAAATTGCTTAAGACTATAGCAACCATTTATATTTTTTAATGAATAATCATCATCTTATGACGGAAAAATGATTGATCTGACCAAGATATATAATTGAAATGCTAAATTAATAATGTAGCTAAGAATTTATTCATGAAGTTGAGCCTATCAAAAGGGTTTCAATTTGTTAACGATAAATTCTTCATTTACAGCCCCAATATTACCCATACGTTTTCTCAATAGGCAGTTGAGCAAGCTGTCAACGCAAGTACTAAAATCAGGAGTATTATCTTGTGCATTTGTTATCCTCTTTTCCTCAAAGATACCATAAATGAAGGAGTAGTTGAATAGGTATAACCTAATGTGACGACAACAACTTTAACGACATAAAAAGAGACTACTCAAAGGTAGAAGGCAGAAGTGCAATACAACTTAAGAACACTTAAATATTAGTCTAATGTTGTTATTCTAGAAGGGGTAGATGTAGGGGTGACACTTTAGTCTTAAGTTTTACGAAAGGCTAATATACCTACTACCTACTCCCCCTTCTACTAACAAGACAACTTAGGACTATAGTTTATCTTTGTTCATATTGTTGCCAAAGTATCTCCATAGTATCTTTAGTATCTATAGATATAGTTATTGGTAGTAGTTGTAGTGGATGAACCTCAGTAGAGCTATGCTCTATAGCTAGACCAGAGCATACGAGTAACCATAAGGATTGGGCATTGATAAAGGATATAGAGGACATTCGTAACGCAAGGTATATGAGCCTCTACTCACCACCTACTACCGAGCAAGCTAAGAAGTTTACTGAATTTATCATTGAGACAATCAAGGCAACAGAACAACGACAGAGGAGAAGAAAGGCTAATGATGAACGAGCCTTTCAAGAGACTGTTGGTCGTATCACAGGAGACCTATTGATTGGCTATGAGCAGGAGGCTAATCAATGGTCTTTCCATGAAATGTACCCAGCAGCATTCTCTGACTTGTCGGTAGGTTATAAGCTATTCCGTTCAACTGTCGAAACATTGTCTAACGCTCGACTGGTAGTGATTGCCAAAGGTCGTAACCATAAGCCAATGGAATTTGAAGAAGGAGTATCTACATTCAAAGCTGGTCTTGCAACACGCTTCCAACCGACTTCTACCCTAATCGATTTAGCTAGTGTCTATGATATCTCCAAAGGGTCATACCAAGACCACTTTGTCACGCAACTTCCAAGAAGGGTTATTGAAGTTCGACAATCAAAGAAAGAGGGAGAAGGCAGCGGTAGAAAGATGAAGCCAAAACAGACCAAACGCTCTCTTGAAATAGAAGAACAACTTAAGACCATTAATGAGTTTACTTCTACGTTTAGCTTCGAGGGAATGAGGTTCAGTGGCTTTAGACGATTGTTCAACGAAGGAGACAGAGCAGACTTCGACTATAATCATGGTGGTCGTCTTTATCATGCTGATGGTCAAGGTTACATTGGGATGTCTAGGGAGAAGCGAAGTCAAATCAAAATTGATGGTGAGAGTGTTGTCGAAATCGACATCAACGCCTCCTACCTCACAATACTCCATGGCATCGAAGGTTACCCCCTTCCGAACAGAGACGACCTATACGCTATCGGTGGCTACAACAGAGCCATCGTGAAGGCTTGGATAACAGCCACCATCGGCCACCATGGCTTCCATAGCCGATGGCCAAAGAACGCCATTCAGGAAATCAAGGACGCCGGCATCGACAAGCCCGCTGAACTGACTATGAAGGTGCTTCAGCCTGTCATCCTCGACCACTTCCCCATGCTAGCCGACTGGCCATCTCAGAAGGTCACCTGGGCTGACCTGATGTTCACCGAAAGCGAAATCATCATCGGGACAATGCTTGAGCTGATGCACTCTTATGGCATCCCCTGCTTCTCGGTTCACGACAGCATCATTGTGCGTAAGTCAGACCAACAAATTGCGATGGAAACACTCAAAGACCAATTCTTCAGACGGACCAGCATCGAGCCTCGACTCAAAGTGAACTAGCGGACCTCCAAACACCCCATTGCTGGCGATTTAAGAGTCACTGAGAGGGGCTAAGGTGGGCGTAGGTAAGTTTATTCAAACAGGTGCGAAAGTCCGCCAGCGAGTCTTAAATCGTCAGCAATCGACACCTAATTTTGATTCAAGAGAAGCCGCCTCAGCGCAACAATCTTCTCATCATGCGTTGTGTCTATAGCCGAACAGAAATCGTGTGATTGACACATGTCTGTAACACTTTTCAGTTAACTGTTAACCAAGGTCACTCCAGACCCTAATCTCTCACTTGGCTCACTTGTTGCACGGACGGTGAGCCATTTTTTTATCGTAT
The DNA here is from genome assembly GCA_964003875.1 of uncultured Flavobacteriales bacterium. Lineage (GTDB taxonomy): Bacteria > Bacteroidota > Bacteroidia > Flavobacteriales > UBA7312 > UBA8444. The sequence goes on from CAXFLH010000119.1 coordinate 3,704, forward strand.
GGCACTGATTTCAATCGACTCCCACGTAAGTGCCGTCTGGTGCCTTTATCCACTCACTCCCGCCGACATACGTGCCATCAGGTGCTTTCGTCCATTCGCTCATATTAGGGGCTTCCCTCACATCACATCTTTGGAGACCGAAAGGCCGAAGAGACGTAGGACCACCTTCGACGACTTGTCGGCTCACTCCTTTGGCATCGGTGTAGAACCTGTCTCAGTACGCCAAAGTAGCCCGTCTTTTTTCATGTGAACCATCATCACTGCGTCAGTTGACCCATTTGGAAAGTGCACGATGCTATGTGAAACGAGGAT
>CAXFLH010000120.1:0-3920 GCA_964003875.1 uncultured Flavobacteriales bacterium
GAGTTGAAATTCACTCACAGAATTTGATTGAACAGAAGACAAAGACCTAAAAGACATTTGACTACCATTCATTTTTAAGTCCCTTAGAGCATTAATTTCTATATAATCAATCCAGCCTTTTCCAGAGGGCGATGAACTACTAAAATCAAGAGTTACTTGTATATTATCTACTGAGGGACTAATTGTATTTTCAAAAACTATAAGATTTGCTTTGTTGTAACTGCCACTTATTCCAGAAATAGAGGTGGTTTGACTTGACATTCCCGAAGCATTAATGGTATAGTTAGAATTGAATGGCGAAGGAGAATTAGCAGCTAAAGCGACTTTTAAATTGGCGTCACCTACCCTGTTAGGGAAACTGAAATTGAAAGATTTTGTATCAAACAAATCGAAAACATCTCCATACCAATTTTGACCAGATTTAATGAAATTGACTTCTTCTCTTTCGTGAATTTGATAATCATTGAAAGTGCTAATAATATTATCAGCCGAGGATAGGGATTGAAATGGCTCTACACGCTTACCTTCGCCGATATCGGCAGTAATAAAATAGTAGGTATTATCATCATAATAATGTTGTTGACGGCTGAATAAACCCGAGTTATTTAAAGCCCATTGATTGGGTGACTGTCCAAAAAATAAAATGTAATCATTTTCATCAAAACTACCGTCAGATTGACCTATAACTTGAATAGATAACTCTTGTAAATCAACAGCTCGATTGGAAGAATTTTCTGTAGGCAATAATCCTCCGGGGTGACCATAAATTCTTAAATTCTGAGGATTTAAATTAGAAACATTAATACCAAGATTTTGCAAATCTTGATAAGTCAAACTGTAAATTCCATCTGTATCTAAAGCAAACTTATACCAATTACCACTAGAAAGGACAGAGTGTTCAATAGTAGAGTCAGATTTTCGAGCAGTAAAAATGGGTGCTGAACTTAGTTGTAATTCAGCAAAAATTAATTTTTGATAAATATCATCTTTTAATATAAAAGGAAAGACTTCTCCCCTAATAATTATCTGCTTTCTGCTTATACCTCTTTTATAATTAATTTGCGGGATTGAATCAATCAGAAAATTTTTAATGTAACTTATTTCAGAAGAATCGCAAGGAATATAAATTGGATTGATGATATTTATATCTTCTTTAGAGAGGTAATCCGATGTTTGAAATTCAAAACTTAGGAGATGAGAGCTTAAATCATTCACAGACACAATGCCATTTTGCCATTTATATTCTAGAAAATGGTATTGTGATTGTTGTCCATTAACGTTGAAAAACATTAATAACAAAATCGTAATCGTAAAGAAATAATTCATATCGAAAATAGAAAATTCAAAGTTAACTTATATGAATGTAAATTACATCAATATATTGAAATAAATGACACATCTGAAACGTAAGTAGAGCATATATATTATCTATTCAGTAAGATAAATTGATAGTTGTAAGAATATTTTTTTATTTTTGTTAGCTACTAAAATCACGATCCACGATGAAGAAGATTTTATTCTTACTAAGTATATCGCTTTTAATTGGCTTCACTAATGAGGTAAAAGCACAAGACCCTGCTTTTAGCCAATTTTTCGCTAATCCCTTATACCTTAACCCTGCAATGGCAGGAACTAACATTTGTCCGCGCATTAGTCTAAATCATAGAAATCAATGGCCTGGTATCGGCAAAACTTATGTTACATACAGCGCATCTTATGACCAATACGTAGATAAACTTGGTGGTGGACTAGGATTTGCTGTAGCTAAAGACGTAGCTGGTGCTGGAAACTTGAACACTACTCACATAAGTGCTACTTACGCATACAGATTAAAAGTAAATAAAAGACTTTCTATAAATGCTGGTTTTGAAGCCGCATACAGACAACTAGGTATCGATTGGCAAAATCTTACTTTTGGCGATATGATTGACCCTGTTCAAGGATTTATCTATCCTACCAATGAAGATATAGTAAACTATGCAAACTCCAAAGGATTTACTGATTTTGCAGCAGGCTTTATGGGCTTCGGAAATGCCAATAATCAATTTGATTACTACTTTGGCTTTGCAGCTCATCACATTACAATGCCAGACCAAGGCTTTATTGGAGAAAGTAGATTGCCAATGAAAATAACAGCAAATATAGGTGCATCATTCCCATTGAATAGATTTGGAACATACAGAACTAATTCAGGTAGCAGACCAAAAAATGCTGCAGTACTTTCTCCTAACTTGTTATTTCAAAAACAACAAGACTTTATGCAGTTGAATTATGGAGTATATGTCTTAAAAGGACCTATAGTTGGTGGCTTATGGCTAAGACAAAGTGCTGAAAATTTTGATGCTTTTATTGTTCTTCTTGGAATCGAACAAGCATCTTGGAAGTTTGGTTATAGCTACGATGTAACAATATCAGACTTAAATAATAGTAATACACAAGGTGCTCATGAATTATCTTTTGCATACAAACTACCTTGTAGATATAAAGGCAAAGCATTTGAAACAATAAATTGCCCTAACTTTTAGTTTTAGAAATACTCAGAAAACCATTTAAATTATGAAAAATCAAATTTTACTCGTTCTTTCCCTAGCTTTAATCTTCGGGTGTAGTAAGGAAAAATCAAAAACAACTGGTTGGAACTATAACGACCCCAAACATGGAGGATTTGAAGTCTCTACTAACTACACTGAGCAAGTCACTCCTGATGGAATGGCATTTATAGAGGGTGGTTCATTTACAATGGGACGTGTTGAACAAGACGTACAATACGATTGGAATAATATTCCTAAAACAGTAACCGTATCTTCTTTCTACATGGATGAAACGGAAGTAAGAAACATTGACTATTTAGAATATTTATTTTGGATAGAAAGAGTTTACGGCTCTAATTATGACAACGGTTCTTATCCTGAAATTTATTGGAAAGCTCTACCAGACACTAATGTATGGAGAGATAAACTAGCTTATAACGAACCATACGTAGAAAGCTATTTACGTCACCCTGCTTTTAACCAATATCCTGTTGTTGGAGTTAGCTGGGAACAAGCCGTTGATTATTGTGCATGGAGAACAGACAGAGTTAATGAAAGAATACTTATCGATAATGGGTATTTATGGGAAGACCCTGAGCAAGTTGATGAAAATGTCTTCAAAACAGATGCCTATAAAATGGGGCAATATGAAGGAAGAATAAGAAGACAACTTCCCAACCTAAAATTAGGAGTACATTCATATGAAAAGAAAGCCGGTAAAGACAAAAATGCTGTTAGAAATGTACAAGAATATGATGGTATTCTTTTACCAAGATTTAGATTACCAACTGAAGCTGAGTGGGAATTTGCAGCTTTGGCATTAGTAGGTAACACAGAACAAGAAAATGTTTCTGAAAGAAAATTGTATCCTTGGAATGGCGATGGGGTAAGAAACCCATCTAAAAGAAATAAAGGCGAAATTGTTGCTAACTTCAAAAGAGGTCGAGGTGATAATATGGGTACAGCAGGTAAACTAAACGATAACGCTGATAAAACAGCACCTGTAATTAGCTACTGGCCAAATGAATATGGCTTGTACAATATGGCTGGTAATGTATCAGAATGGGTTATGGACGTATACAGACCACTTGTAGATCCAAATACTACTGATATGAATCCATTCAGAGGTAATGTATTCGAAACTTGGGAAAGAGATGAAGATCGTTTTATTGTAGAAAAAGATACTTTAGGAAACATTATAAAAAGAAATGTTACTGTTGAGGAAAACCTTAATAGAAGAAACTATAGCAAATCTGATAACATCAACTATTTAGATGGTGATTATGATTCGAAAGTCAATGCTCCGGCTGTTGATTGGCTACAAGACTCTGAAAATAATACAACTAGCCAAGTTTATGAACTAAACAAAACATCTTTAATATCTGATCA
>CAXFLH010000121.1:0-3879 GCA_964003875.1 uncultured Flavobacteriales bacterium
GGTGGAAATCAATCCGGGATTGATTTCCACTACTTTGCATAGCCATTATCGTTGTACCTAATTTCAAAAATGAGAGTTTTCTTATTTATTATATTGGTCATTTATAATGTTTTATCATCAACTGGACAAGTCGCTATAATTCACGATGAAGATGGCTGGACAAATGTTAGAAAATCTCCTGATTTAAACTCAGAAATCATTCACAAAGTTTATGAAAATGATGTGTTTTGGTACGACATTGAAGATTTAAAACAAAATCAAGAATGGATTTCGGTTTTCATTCCCAAAAATGACTATTGTTTAGGCAATACAGAACCGAGTTACATCATTGGTTACATTCATTCTTCAAGAATCCTACCACTAGATAATCTTCAAAAATATACAGGAAACGACTTCTTTTTTGAATACAAGTTGAGTGAATTTGATTCAACAAATAGGATAATAGATAAACAAGATGGAAAATGGGTTGTAGCCATTGACGGAAGACCAGCTTGGGGAACAGATGGAAACTACCCAAAAGTTCAAGTTGATGACATTACCCTAATAATCAATGGAAAAGAAATCAATATTCACAAAGTGTTTTATTCTGATATATTCGAGTGTGATAACCAAATGTTAATTTACAAGAACGATGAGACATTTTTCGTTCATCAATGGAATAGTGATGGAGCTGGCACTTATGAAATTGTGTGGGTATTTGACCAAAATGGATTGAAGCAAAGACTTGTAGGCTTAATGTTTTAAACAGGATAAACTAGGTACAACAAAGACTATACAAAATAGTTGTTGTTTGTGATTTTAAAGAAAAGTTATTACTTTTATCAAGCGTAGGGTTTTTCGGTGGAATTTTAACTGAGTGAAAATTCCCCAACTTTGTATAGCCCTGCCCGTTGGGCGTAATTTGAGACAATCTCAAAAAAAAACTGAAATGAATAAAAAGATAACAATTGACAACTATTTAGACAGCCATTACATACACCGAAGCAACTGGTTGAGAGCCGCTGTTCTTGGAGCAAATGATGGAATAATCTCTATTTCCAGTCTTGCAATTGGAGTTGCTGCCGCAAGTTCATCAAGAGAGCCTATTGTTTTAGCAACAGTAGCAGGACTTGTTGCTGGTGCTTTATCTATGGCAGCAGGCGAATATGTTTCGGTAAGTTCACAAACTGATACTGAAAAAGCAGATATTGAAAGAGAAAAAAGAGAGTTAGAAGAAATGCCAGAAGAAGAACGAAATATTTTGGCTCAAATCTATGAGAAACGTGGACTTAAAAAGGAAACAGCTATGAAGGTAGCCATTGAACTTACAGAAAAGGACGCATTAGGAACACATATTAGAGATGAATTAGGGATTAACGAAATTAGCCAAGCAAACCCTATACAAGCTGCATTGGCTTCTGGAGCCTCTTTTTCAGTTGGAGGAATATTACCTCTTTTGGTTGTCCTTTTTGCCCCAGTGAAAGGAATGGAATATTGGCTGTATGGTTTTACCATCATTTTCCTAATCATTCTTGGGGCAACATCGGCAAAAACTGGTGGTTCAAGCATAAAAAAAGCTATCCTACGAATTACCATTTGGGGAACAATCGCTATGGTACTTTCTGCGTTAGTTGGTTATCTTTTTGGAGTAAATATTTAATTTAAAATACAATAATATGAACGGAGCACATTGGCATTTAGTGGTAAATCATTTACCCATCATTTTCCCTATCGTGGGAGTAATCGTAATGATAACAGGACTTGTTTCAAAATCAGAAGCTGTAAAACGAACGGCATTTATGATTTTTATTCTTGGGGCATTAACTGCAATAGCGGCAATGGCAACGGGTGAAGAAGCAGAAGAAGTTGTAGAAAAGATAACTGGAGTTACAGAAAATTATATTGAAACCCACGAAGAAACAGCAGAGACATTTGCTCTACTTTCCTATATTTTAGGTGGCATTTCATTACTTGGACTTTGGGCAAGTTTTAAACAAAAATCTTTTTCGTCTATCATTTCAATTGCAACATTAGTTTTAGCATTTGTGGTGTTATTATTTGCTAAACAGACAGGCACAACTGGTGGTGAAATAAGACACACCGAAATAAGAAGCGGACAAAACACACCAGCAAATGATAGCCATAATATGAACGAAGAAGAAGATGACGATTAATAAATGATACAAACAGAAAAACAGGGATTATTGCAATTATTCAAAATTGCTTTGCCTTTCATCATCATTACTGCGGTTTATGCAGTCTTGATAATTGGGCTTGAAGAATATTTTGGCGACCATATTTTTAAGATCTCAGGACAAATAGGCTCCGTCTTCGGACTTGCTGTTGCCTTTTTCTTGGGTTTTAGAATGAATTCTGCTTATGACAGGTGGTGGGAAGCCAGAAAAATTTTTGGCGAGTTAACCAATAATACAAGAAGTTTTGTTGCAAAAATTTACACCTACTATGGTAATGTAGATAATTTCCATGAATTAAGCAGTCATGATTTAAGCATAAAAGCTGAAAAATTAATTGAACTGACTATTTTATACGTTAGGCAGTTAAAGAATGAAATGCATAATAATTTCAAGCCCAATTTTAGTAATGAAGAATCAGAGCTAATGCAAGTCTTCGAAATAGATGTTGAGAATAAGATTTCAAATGAACTCTTGATAGGAATTACGAAAAGCATTGAAAAAGATTTTCCGAATAAATCTAATATCGAAAAAAGCGATTTAATGCAGCAAGTTAATCGGTTTTATGATATTCAAGGTAAGGCTGAGAGGATTAAAAACACACCTTTTTTAAAAATTTATAGTGCCTTTACAAGGCTTATAGTTACTGTTTACGTCATTTTAATACCACTTTTTATCGGAGATATTGACTTGGGGGGAGAGGATAGTGGGTTTGAGTTTTTAGCTATTCCGATAATGGTTATAATTAGTTCAGCTTTTTTAACTATCGATAAATTAGCAAACATTTTTGCAGAACCTTTTTCTGAAAATAAAACTTCTGTAAACATTAATAAAATTTGCGTAACAATAGAACAGAATTGTCTTGAAGTTCAAAATAAAACAGGAAACAGAACTACGCCCAACAAAATATAAGCGATAATGCTCCCTTAACGGTCGCACTACGCTTATACAAACCGTTACCAAACATTAAAAATAAAAAAATGAGACAGAAAATACAAACACTAATTCTTGGTCTTTTGATATCGACAAGTCTATTCGCACAAAAAACGACTTTCTACAAGGATGAAAACCTAAAGAAAGAGACTTCTGAAAAAAAGGCAAAATTTAAAAAAATAGAGTTTTACAGTGGTGACACCCTTGTGATTCAATCTCGTAGAATCTCAGACAATTTAATGATTGCCGAATCTAAGTGGCTTCATGACAAGCCAGTAGGTGTTTGGATAAGGTTTGACATGACAGGAAATCTTATTTCAAGTCGCAATTTCGGAATATTGGTTTACTCTAAAGAACCAATTGATAGTCTTTATGATAATACAAAAGAAAATGAAAAATGTATAAATTGTAAATCAGCATCTTACCCCACAGGAGAAAATGGTGTGTTTCAATTTTTAGGGGCGCAGATTAACTACCCTTCAGAATCTAAAAAAAGAGGAAGCTCAGGGACAGTATTTATAAGATTTATTATTGACAAGGAAGGAAATGCAAAACCTCATTCAATTATGAGAGGAGTTGATCCATTCATTGATATGGAAGCTTGGCAAGTAATTGAAAAAATGCCGAAATGGAATCCTGCAACACAAAATGGGGAACCGATTGAATCATATTGGATTTTACCTATGAGATTTATACTTAGATAAAATAATAACGTTTGGCAACAAAGGCTATACAAAATAGTTGTTGTTTGGAGTTTTAAAGAAAAGTTATTACT
>CAXFLH010000122.1:0-3877 GCA_964003875.1 uncultured Flavobacteriales bacterium
TCAAGGCTAATGAGAATTCTCTTTCTTTCTTAAAGCAATTATCGATGTTAATTGGTTGACCAACTTTACCTTCTTTCATTTGATACAGGCTTGACTGCCTTTTCATTTCATTTTCTACTACTTTTGGCATTGAAGCTAAGTCTTGAAATCCCTTTAATTCGACCCTTTGACCATTATTTATAGAAACATTTACATCTTGCCTAATTGTCCCTAATCCTCTCTTAACGTTACATGCTCTGAGTAGTCTTCCTATCGCTTTAGCTGCCTTTTGAACATCTTTACTATCATCTAATTGAGGTTTTGTTGTAATCTCTAAAAGAGGAACTCCTAGCCTATCTAGTAAATATTCATGGTCTTCTTCGCCGTGCCTACAAGAGTCCTCCTCAAGACACAATTGATCTAATTCTAGAATTTTCCCGTCATATTCGATTATACCTCCGGTTGCAATTAGCCCAGTCCTTTGGAATCCACTTGTGTTAGAACCGTCAACAACAACTTTTCTCATAAAATGTATTTCTTCCACAATTTTTGCATTTACCAGTTGAGCAAATTGTAAAGCTATTTTGACAGCATCAGCATTAGGTCCTCTAGGAGGTTCTTCATCAGTATAAACTAAACAATTACAACTTTTATTGTAATATGTAAAAAGTTTGATTTGTTCAGTTTTGGCAGCTATATCTACATCCCCTAGTTCGCTTGATGTGGCATGAAGCTTTCTTTTGAACTGGACATCCTTCCCGTTTTCACTAAGACCACAATTGCAAAAAAGTTTTCCACTGTTAAGTTGCTGGTGAATTTCTAAACCTGCCTTCAGCGTCACCTTGTCAACTCAAATCTCTACTTTTTAAAATGACCGGTGAAATTTTTCTTTATTTTTGGCAAGAGCACTAAAGCTGCAATACCTAGCACAGGTCCAATTATCAAAAATCCCATTGCCATTATCGAAAAGAAAGCTCCGATTTGTGCATTCTTGTATGATTGCAGAGTATATGTTATCCATGCACCCCACACTCCTATCAAAGAAAATAAAATAATTAAAGTAGGGCACCAATTTAGCATCTTTAGATAGGTGTTTTCATCAAGATTTACATTCCCTTCTCCCATTTCCAGCTCAAACCTAAAACTGTTAATACCTTCAAGTCCCGAGCTATAATCAACTAAACTAATCTCAGAATCTTGAGGTGGAATATATACATTCATAGTTGATGATTTGTGTTTTTCAGCGCTAACCTTAATATTATATTTCCCAGGTTTCAAGAATATGTTGTACGTTCCATTTCCAGAATATGTTTGATTAATTTCATGATTATCAACTAAAATTTTTGCATTGTCAACGTAGCTTGTACCATTTTGTACTATCAAAAATATTTTTATGTCTTCAGAGTCACTGAATTGTTCAGGGGCAAAGTAAAGTGAACCACCAGTGACTAAACCCATTGCAGATGCAGTTAATATCAAAAAAGTAACTACTTTCACCCAAAAATGGTCCTTTTGTTTTATCTCCTTGTCCTTTTCAAAGTCATATTTTTTGTAGTCTGCAGGTACTTTTTTGGCTATTTCATTTCTTTTTTTTATTTTCGATTTGATGTCTATTAAGGCATTGTTTTCGATTTTTAATTCAGACACGGTTCTACAATCTACGCATTTTTTTTCAAAGATACCTTGGCTTTCTCCCATTAAGGTTATTTTATCTTTTTTATTACAATTTGGACAAATAAATTCTAAGCTAGGCATTTTTAGGCGATTTCAGGGCTATTTGAGCTAGGTTTAATATTTTTATTTCCGCCCATTTTAACTTGTGGCACTTCTATCTTGAAAGGCGGAGGTAAGCCAAGTTTCCTAGCTATATTTAGGACTTCAAATGATCCTTCTCCCAAAACTCGATTGTATAATTCTCCAGTCATTTTTTCAGGTAATTTGTGTTCCTTTTCCCATTTTGATTGTGATGTTTTTATTGTGTTTTTGTTTTCATCTGAGTATATAACTTCACAATCCAGTTGCACCATTCCTAGTAGTCCATATGATACAGAATATCTTATCTCTACGTTTAACTGATTATCACTTTTAATTCTTGATGACAAAATAGTAGTACTATGGTTTATTTGCAATTCTTTTTGTCGTGCAGCTTTACGGTGGCTTTTAGCTTCGATAGAAATTAATCTAAACGCAGTTGTAGGCATACTTGTCTTACGAATGCCCCTTATTGAGAGTATCCTTATTATCCCCTTTTTGTAAAGTGTGTTATGTTTAGGAGTGTTATTTTTGCAATAATCTTATTGTCGACATCAATGACAGGGTGCACAGATTCAACACCAAACAGAACAATTGTTACTTTTCAAATCGATTCAGACGGAGATGAATTTTGGGTATATTTATACACAGTTCCTAGGACCAAGATGGGTAACTTCACTATTAGCTTAAATGCAGGAACTCCAAATCAAGTAAACGATATTGCATCTTCAGTGTTTAGTCATCAAAAAAATGTATCTTTTGATAATTTAGTCAAGGATTCAGATAATTTCGTATCTTTTACCTTTGAGGCAGATTTGTCCGAAGTTTATTGGGAGCTCAACTGTAAACTTAGGATTAGTGATGATTCTACAAATGATGAACTTGTATTAGACGCAATTATTGTTGATGGAGATGATGACGAGGAAAAAGAATGGAAACTGCCTTATAGTACTCCTCTGAATTATAAAAAATGAGCATAACCCAAGCCCCACTTGCTTATCAAGCAACAGTTGGAATTGTAGTTGCATTTTTACTTTACCTTGTATTGTTTCTGGCAGGTTACATAGAATTTGACGTAAGTTCACTTCTAACTTTTTATGCATTTTCAGTTTACACGGTTTCTCTAGCTGCTGTTTTGGGTGGAGTTCTTCTTGGCATGTTTATAGCAACTAGAACGCTTTCTACTCAGGGTTTTACGCCATTTGAGGTATCCATGCTCAGGCTTAAAGATGATATCAATAGCCTTCAAAAAGAAGTTAAAAATATTACAAAATTAATGGAAAACTCCAACGAAGAAGATAATAAGTAATTATATAAACTTTCTACTTTAATGAATTCTATGAAGAAAGGTTTGAATACTTTTTTTGTTTCGTTAGTTGCCATTATTTTGGCAATGCCGCTTGCTGGAGTTACCAGTAGTTTTACTTTTAGTGAGTCTCAATTTTCATCTAATGAAAATTTTGACATTTCTCGTTCCAGTTACGCAGTAGATATAGATTACACAGGAGATAATACAGGCTTTGAATCATTGACACGCAATGAACTCATAAGTGTCACATTTGTAGTTCAAAATACAGGAACTATGGATGATACTTACGACTTAGAAATTAACTGGCAAGATGATGGGGCTGGTTGGTCAGGCGAATCAGAACTTGAAAATGTTTCAGTTAATGCCCAAGAGCAAGAAAACGTTAATTTTAGTTTTCAAGCTCCAGTTCAAAATGTTTACGAAGGTTCTCAGATGACCTACACAATGGAAGTTATTTCTCAAAATTCGCCGGCTAGCGACTCGATTGACCAAGTAATCGAAATCGATATGGTTTATGCAATTGATGTCGAGCTAAAGCAAGGTGATGCACAAGAAGCTAAAAGAGGAGATTCAGCATCGTATATAGTTACTTTAACAAACAGAGGAGAAAATGCAGATACATTTGCAATTGAGATAGGTAATATGCCTAAAGATTGGTCTGCATCAACAAGTATTTCTTCAGTGTATTTAGAGCCAAATACTTACCAGGATTTTACTATGGATGTAAATGTACCAAACACTGCAGCAGTGGATGAATATGCAGTAATTCAAATAATTGCTAGAGTTCAAGCTGAAAATTACGAATACATTTATGGATATGGAATTACCAATACAACA
>CAXFLH010000123.1:0-3858 GCA_964003875.1 uncultured Flavobacteriales bacterium
CTGCTATACCCTCAACACCTTGAGCTAATAATAAAGGGAATTTAACAGGTAAAGTGACAGGTTCCTTGCCTCTTCCATCATACGATGGTGTAAACTCTGTAATCTTAGCATTATACACTACTTCAAGTGCAAATTTGGATAGTTTTACTTCAATGTATCTAGCTGCAGCAGCACTATCGCCAGTCAGGGTATTTCCCCAGTTTCCTTGTAAGTCAAAAAGTATATCCTTTTGACCGATTTGAACCATAGCATCGTAGATAGAAGCATCTCCATGCGGGTGGTATTTCATAGAATGCCCTACTACATTGGCAACTTTATGAAAGCGGCCATCATCTAGATCTTTTAAGGCATGAAGAATACGTCTTTGTACTGGCTTAAGACCATCTTCGATTAAGGGAACAGAACGTTCTAAAATGACATAAGAAGCATAGTCCAAAAACCAATTCTTATACATTCCATTGACGTGGAAAATATCTTGCGGCAAATCGTTATGTTCTGTGTTATTTTCCACTATTTGCTAATTTTTAATTTTTGTCGTAAATCATCTTGCTCTAGTCTTGATAAAAGTGAAATGTTAATTTTACTTTTCACCGATTTATTATTTATCTTTTGCTTTATAACTAAAGATTTTCTTAATCCAAAGTGTGAAGTGGAAAATTTATTTTCATAAGGCTCTTTAATATTTATTATCATTTTCTCGCTGAAGTTGTCAGAAAACTTACTCATAAATATACAATTGGAATAAATCTTCACTTGTTCAGCATTTTTTTCAATTTTAAAATCATTTAAGCCCACTAGTGATAATATTAATGGTAAAACCATAGGTAATAAAATATATTGCAAATTTTGCTGAATAAAATAGCGAATACTTCCATTGGTAAAACATAGAAAAACAAACAAAATAAAGTATGATATTAGCATAGCTAAATAAATTCTCTTTATCATAAAGAGTTTTTTATCGTTTGAAAAAATATCTTTATTCCTCATAACTAATGTCTTTTTCAACTCTTAAATTTTCAATTATAAATTCTTGTCTTTCAGGCGTGTTCTTGCCCATATAAAAAGAAAGCATATCTTCAATACTCATTTTTTTACCAATGATTACTGGCTCAAGCCTCATGTCTTTTCCTATAAAATGCTTAAACTCATTTGGCGATATTTCACCTAGACCTTTAAATCGTGTTACTTCAGCACTTCTACCTAATTTTTCTAAAGTAATAAATCTTTCCTCCTCGGAATAACAATAGATGGTTTCTTTTTTATTTCTAACTCTGTACAATGGTGTTTCAAGAATGTATAAATAACCGTCCTTAATGAGCTCTGGAAAAAATTGCAAAAAGAAAGTTATTAAAAGCAATCTAATGTGCATACCATCAACATCGGCATCAGTAGCGATAACAACATTTTTATACCTTAATCCTTCTAAACCGTCTTCAATATTTAAAGCCGCTTGAAGTAGATTAAACTCTTCATTTTCATACACTATTTTTTTAGTAAGCCCATAAGAATTTAAAGGCTTACCTTTTAAACTGAAAACAGCCTGTGTATTCACATCTCTTACTTTGGTGATAGAACCACTTGCTGAATCTCCCTCCGTAATGAATAGTGTTGTTTCTAATCTTCTATCATTTTTCTCATTATTCAAGTGGATACGGCAATCTCTAAGTTTCCTGTTGTGTAAATTGGCTTTTTTAGCACGTTCTTTAGCCAACTTACGAACACCAGCCAATGCTTTCCTTTCTTTCTCTGCTTCAATAATTTTTTTCAAAAACAACTCAGCAGTCTGGGGGTTTTTATGAAGATAATTATCTAATTGAGTTTTGATAAAATCATTAATAAAGGTTCTTACAGTAACCATTCCCGGCCCTATATCATTAGAACCTAATTTTGTTTTGGTTTGAGATTCAAAGACAGGTTCTATAACTTTTATACTCACTGCCGCTACAATACTTTGGCGAATATCTACCGCATCAAAGTTTTTCCCGTAAAATTCTCTTACCGTCTTAACAATAGCTTCTCTGAAAGCCGCTTGATGTGTACCTCCTTGTGTAGTATGCTGACCATTTACAAATGAAAAATATTGTTCGCCATAACCCTTTTGTGAATGTGTCATAGCTATCTCAATGTCTTCCCCCTTTAGATGCATAACAGGATAAACAATTTTAGAGTCAATATTTTGGTCTAATAAATCTTTAAGTCCATTTTCAGAATAAAACTTCTCTCCGTTATAAACTATGGTTAAACCTGGATTTAGGTAACAATAGTTCCAAAGCATTTTTTCAACATATTCATTAAGAAAACGGAAATTACCAAAAATGGTATTGTCAGGAATAAAAGTGACTTTAGTGCCCTTTCGGTTAGTCGTACTCTCAATTTGTGCATCGTTGATGATAACACCATTTTCAAATTCTGCCAACTTACTTTGTTCTTCTCTTATACTTTGAATTTTGAAATAGCTAGAAAGTGCATTAACAGCTTTAGTACCAACACCATTCAGTCCAACTGATTTTTTAAAAGCTTTAGAATCATATTTAGCCCCTGTATTAATTTTAGATACACAATCTATCACTTTTCCTAAGGGTATGCCACGACCATAATCTCTAATAGTGACTTTTTTATCTCGGATAGAAACCTCAATAGTTTTTCCATTACCCATCACGTATTCATCAATGGAGTTATCGATTACTTCTTTGATAAGGATATATATACCATCATCAGCAGATGAGCCATCTCCTAGCTTACCAATGTACATTCCAGGACGAAGACGGATATGCTCTTTCCAATCTAAGGAACGAATATTGTCCTCTGTGTACTGATTTTCTGCCATTGATTAGCTTTAATTTTTGGTATATGTAAATAAGGGATTGTAAAATTAAAAAACACAAGGCAAAATTACCCCTTTATGGCTCAACTTTATTAACAGAGTTTTCAACTAAGAAAACGTATCTTTGTTCCTTAAATTTGGTAACATGATTAAGTATCTATTTTCATACAGAAATCCACACAAACACTTCATTGACATTGACTTAAAAGTTAGGACTAGAGGGGAAAAATCACTTTCTTTTCAACTTCCTGCTTGGAGGCCAGGAAGATATGAGTTAGCAGACTTTGCAAAAAACATCCAAAAATGGAACGCTTTTGATGAAAATGGAAAGGAAATACCATTCAGAAAAATTACTAAAGACCTTTGGGAAGTCAGCTGTGATGGTGTGGAAGAAGTAACCATTACCTACAACTATTATGCAAATGTTTTAGATGCTGGTTCATCGTACTTAGACCAAAACCAATTGTATGTTAATCCAGTAAACTGCTGTATGTATGTATTAGGTAGAGAAAATGAAAAATATAGTCTAGAACTAGACATACCAAAAGATTACCAAATTGCTTGTGGTATTAAAGACAATAATGGCACACTTGTAGCCGAAAATTTTGATGTATTGGCGGAATCTCCCTTTATTGCTTCAAACAGTATGCAATACGTCAGTTACGAAGTAGAAGGTGTTGCTTACCATATTTGGATTCAAGGACCTTGCCAACCTAGGTTGGATAAATTATCCGCTGACTTTAAGGCTTTTACTATTGAGCAAGTCAAGAATTTTGGCAGCTTACCTGTTGATGATTATCATTTTTTGTTTCAAATCACCCCCTACAGAAGTTATCACGGTGTAGAGCATACCAATTCAACTATTATCTTAATGGGTAATGTTGAGGATGTTTTTGAAAAGCAGTACGACAACATTTTAGGTATTTGTTCTCACGAATTGTATCACACATGGAACATCAAGGCCATTCGACCTAAGGAGATGTTGCCTTATGATTACAGTAAGGAAAATTACTCAAGACTAGGCTATGTGGCTG
>CAXFLH010000124.1:0-3684 GCA_964003875.1 uncultured Flavobacteriales bacterium
CGACTTCCTCCTTGTAAGGGAGGCACTCTGAACCAACTGAGTTAATCGCCCGAAATTGGTTGGCAAATATAACGGATTTTGCTTCAACCACAAATTATATTCAAAAAAGTCTTTTCATATTATCTCTGCGACTACAAAGGTGCTACCACCAATGAAAATCAAATCATTTTCTTTAGCTACTGTCTTAGCCTTTTTAAATGCATCAGCAACGGATTTGAAGCAATTTCCTGTCAATTGATGTTCTTGTGCTTTTATAAATAGTAAATCGACATGCATAGCTCGAGGTATTTGAGCTTCACAGAAATAGTATTTGGCTTTTTTAGGCAATAGTTTTAATATGCCGTCTATTGATTTATCATTAACTACACCAAAAATTATATGTAACTCATCATAGCTTATCTTTTTAATTTGCTCAACTATACGTTTTACTCCATCTACATTATGTCCCGTATCACAAATTATCGAGGGACATTTACCCAAAGTCATCCACCTTCCTAATAAGGAGGTATTTTTCTGCACATTTTTAAATCCATTTTCAATATGTTTATCTAAAATATCCCAATCTTGGGTTCTTAAAATTTTGATTGCGGTATAGGCTGTATTTTTATTTTCGTTTTGATAATTCCCTTTTAAATCGCTATCAATGTCGCAATGTTCTGCATAATATAACTTGGACTGATTGTCTTGGGCTATTTCTTCAAAAATAGCTTTTGTTTGATACTGTTTTCTGCCTATTAAGATAGGTTTACCAGGTTTTATTATACCTCCTTTTTCTCTTGCAATTTTTTCGATGCTATCACCTAGTAATTCTGTGTGGTCTAAGCCTATATTCGTAATAATTGATAATTCAGGAAGTATAATATTAGTACTATCTAAACGCCCTCCTAGTCCGACTTCTATGATAGCGACATCAACTTTTTCCTTTGCGAAGTGATGAAAGGCTAATGCTACAGTCATTTCAAAAAATGACATGCCAATTTGATTAAACCAATCTTTGTTCTCTGTTATAAATTGGATGACGTTTTCTTGCTTTATCATCTCCCCATTTATACGAATTCGTTCTCTGAAATCTTTAAGGTGGGGTGAGGTGTACAAACCTATCTTATAGCCAGCCTCTTGTAATACTGATGCAAGTAAATGACCGGTAGAACCTTTGCCATTGGTGCCAGCTATGTGTATTGACTTAAAATCTTGATGGGGATTTCCTAATCTTTCAGTTGCTTGAACGATATTGCCTATATCAGCTTTGTAGGCGATATTTCCTTTGCGTTGATACATCGGTAATTGGCTGAATAACCAATCCAAACATTGCTGATAAGTCATTAGTTCAGCTTGAAATTGTAAATAATTGTTCCTACCTGAATCTCAGGAGCATCAGTATTTGCTTCAAAAGTAGTTTTGAGGGCAGCCTCTTTAGCTTTAGAATAAAGGTAGGCATTAGTAGTTGTAGAGCCTTTAGCACCAGGTGTTGCACTAATAACTTTACCATTTCTATCTACCCTAATAGTCACGACGACCTTACCTTGTTGCTGGGAATCGTAATTTGGCTTTTTAATTTCTGCGATAGTTCTACCGCCTAGCTGATAGGCGACACCATTTGTGCCAATACCACCACCAGTGTAAGCATTTGAATTTGGATCACCATCTTGGCTGCCTTGATCTCCTTGCCTTTCACTTATTCCTTGACTATTACTATTATTTTGCTTTTTCCCAGGGTAAAGTGCTTTGGTATTAACCACAGGCTCAGGATTTTTCTCCTCAATCTTATTTACTTCTTTCGGCTCCTCTAGCTGTTCTTTAAGTTTGGTTGTAGGTGTTTCTTCAATATCCTGAGTGCTAATATCTTCAACGACAGGATTATTATTGACTATCTCTTGAGGAGTTATTTCTTGTTCTTCGACAATCTGCTCTGGTTGTTCTGAGCCACTTCCAAAATCTTGATAACCAAAATTAATAGTAATACCTTCTTCAGGAGGAGGTGGTATTTGATAGGTCAAACCCATAAAAATGAAACACAAAAGCAAACCGATATGAAACAAAACTGTTCCAATGATTGCTTTGCGTCTATTTTTTGTTGGTTTTATCATTATTTTGGATTTGTAGCAAGTACTACTTTGTACTTATTTCGATAAGCGATATCCATTACTTTTACAGCAAACTCTATATCAACCGTTTTATCTGCATGTAGAACAATGGCGGGTTCTTGTTCGTTAGCTAGACGTTGTTTTAGTTGATTTTCTAGTTGGTCAAAAGGAAATTTTTGGTCCTCAATATAGTACTCTATTTCTGGGGTAATAGATACAGAAATGGTTTGTTTTTCTAGAGTTCTTGCTTTACTATTAGGTAACAATAGCTTGAGCGCATTGGGGCTAACTAGCGTAGAGGTAAGCATAAAAAAGATAAGTAATAAGAATACGATGTCTGTCATAGAAGACATACTGAAGTTAGCACTTACCTTATTTTTACTTCTTAAACTCATTTGTTATTGTGTAATAAATCCATAAAGTCAGTGGTGGTTGTTTCTAACAAGAAGACCACCTTTTCTACTTTAGTTACTAATAAATTGTAGGCAATGTAAGCAATAATACCTACCACTAAACCAGCTACTGTTGTTACCATAGCTGTATAAATGCCTTTAGATAGCATTTCAATATCAATATTTCCTCCTGCGCTTGCCATTTCGTGAAATGCTACAATCATACCAATTACTGTTCCTAAGAATCCAATCATGGGTGCTGCACCCGCAATGGTAGCTAGGTTAGCTAAATTATTTTCTAGAACATAGACTTCTAGCTTACCTTGATTTTCAATAGCAGAAGAAATATCAGTCATGGGTTTATCAATTCGGTCAATGCCTTTTTCTAACATTCTAGAAATAGAACTATCGGTATTTTTACAAAGAGTTTTAGCAGCTTTTATGTCTTTATCTTGAACATAATTTTTAATGCTATTTAAAAAGCTTGAGTCTATCTTTCTAGCCTTGTTGAGTGTGGTGTATCGTTCAATAAATAGATATACGGAAATCACGGACAAGATACCTAAGGTTATCATAATGATATTACCTCCAGTACCGCCACTGCTGATAAGCTCTAGTATAGAAAGTGTTTTCTCTTCTACCAATTCACCTTCCATAGACATAGTTGATAGGCTATCGCTGAGTGTATTGATTTGTAATAAAAGTGATTTCATATCTGTTTTTTTAGAGAACGCTAGTCAAGTATGTCTTATTGCATAAGTATGTAGGTTATAGCACCAGCAATATATCCTATAAATGCTAGAAAACTTATTTTTTTGACATACCAAATGAAGTCGATTTTTAGAATACCCATTACGGCTACACCAGCAGCAGAACCTATTATAAGGACACTACCTCCTGTTCCAGCACAATAGGCTAAGAATTCCCAAAATGTTCCGTCTACAGCAAAAACACCAGTTCCAATGTCATACATACCCATGGCACCAGCTACTAATGGAACATTATCTACTATGGCTGACAATAATCCAATGATGATATTTATGGCATAAATATTCCCATCAAAAGTATTATCTAAAATTACGGCCATATCGTTCAAGTGTCCCATGCTTTGTAAAGATGCTACAGCCAATAAAATTCCTAGGAAGAAAAATATAGTAGCAACATCAATTTTTTTTAGAACGCCAATGACAGTCAAGTCAGACTTAGCT
>CAXFLH010000125.1:0-3674 GCA_964003875.1 uncultured Flavobacteriales bacterium
AGATAAATATAACAAGCTCGCCCCAAAACTCTTTTTAAAAAATTTTCTCGATTCTGATGTTGAGGACTTTTATGACTTTAATGAAATACACAAAATATTTCTAGAAAAAGGCTTTACAAATGTAACCGACCGCAGAAGTTTTAAACAAGGATATTTTCAACAAAGATTTATGTTTGAAGCGTTTCGTGTCCCGATATCCGCTTTTTGTAATTCATACATAATATACTACCAAAAAGATATAATAGATAAACTAGTAGATAAAATGATCCATGGTAAATATGCCACTTTTAAACAAGAAAAAATTAAATTCCCCCAAAAACAATTAGATTATCTTATTGATAACGATTGGATTATTCTAAACGGTAGAGGTGGAATTAATATATATACGGACTTCACTAATGAAAAAGCTGTATGTAGGTGTTGTGGAGAAATTACAAACTTCTCAGAATTAATAAAAGGTCCCCAAAGAGGCTCAACAAACTATTTAACTTATCGATGTAAAGATTGTGCTAGTAAGATACGTATGGAAAGATACCACAATCTACCAGAAATAGAAAAAGAAAAACTATTAGAGCAAGTAAGAATAAGAAATAGAACCACCAAACATAAAGAAGCCCAAAAAAAATATAGAAGCCAACCTCATATTAAAGCTATAGTTAACGTAAGACAAAGACTTAGGGACTTTATGAAAACAAAAGATAGGAATTATAATAAGGAAATAGGTATTACTCGCGGAAAATTCAAAAGATGGATAGAAAAACAATTTACAGAAGGTATGTCTTGGGATAATTATGGCACATCAATCACCGATGACCCTAACGAATGTTGGGAAATGGACCATATCATACCAGTAAGCAAGGGTGGAACTAATTATTATACCAATCTCCAACCATTATGGAGAAGAGATAATATAGCGAAAAGTAACAAATTAGACTGGACAAAATAGCCCGCCGATTTTTTTCGCACCTAAGTAATTTGGTATTATGAAAATTTGTTGGGAGATTGAAAAAACCCTCCCCCCGCCGCTTTTGTGTTTTTGTTAGGTGCAAAAGTTTAAAAAACGGGGGGGTTCTAAGTGCATGACTGACAACGACTTGTAAATTTTTTTAATTTTTTTTAAAATAATTGTTGACATTACAGAATCAATCCTTATGTTTGTTACTATGACAACATTAAATAATAAACCACAATATTCAGTTATAACAGAAGTCGATAATGAGTTTGGCGAGAGCCGTTACTATGTCGAGTTCTTTCCTAAGAATCGCCAAGGCTTAAATGACGCTTACAAATATGCGTTGTCTCAAAAGCTCGATTGGACAATTTACTTTCAAGCAGAGGTTGTCGACTCTTCCGACACCTTCGACATTAACCAAGTAGACGAGGACACAGTATGTATATAATAGACACTTTTAACAAAATCACTTTTGATAGTGACCACGAGTGCGACTTTGGCAGAGTCGCACACCTTAACGGGTGGCAAAAGGTTTTCAAGTTTCCGAACGGCTTCGGTGCTTCAATAATCAATCACGATATGTCTTACGGCTTCGAGCTTGCCTTGCTTTATGATGGCAACTTAGTCTATCACCCTAAAATTACTAATGATGTAATCGGTGGACTAACACCTTGCAGAGCGAGAAATGTTTTGAAAAAAATTGCAAAACTTTCTCAAAATGACTTGACAGAATTAAGAAAACCATTAGATTAGTAGTATGATAACAATTAAAAAGATATTCTCAAAACCAACAAAGACAACTCACAAGTTGAATGTCGGCAAGTTCTCAACTGAGCTTTTAACAATCAAAGGTTTAACCCACGAACAGCAATTAGAAATTCATAAAGTTTTTTACAAAAATGTAAAATAATTGTTGACAACCTAACAAAAATTCCTATTCTATAAACTATGACAACATCAAATAATACATTAGAAATCGGTTGCTTCTATCCTGTAAAGGGCGAAGTAATGAAGTTCGTAGGCTTTAAAGCAGACGGATACAAGGAAACAACAAAGTTTCTTTTCGAGTCTTGGAGAGGATTAACTTATAGTCTTGAGCGTTATGATTCTCTAGAAGCAGAGGATAAAGCGTTCGGTAAAATGGCAGATTGGTTGCAAGAGCGTTGCATCAAAAATGGTACAAGACTTTGCCAAGGCGAACAACTTGACGCAATCGCTCGTTGCAAAGTTACAGACATTGCAGTCATTAACGACTACAACGAAAACAAATCAGCGACTAGCGAGTCAATGTACAATGCAAGGAGTAGATTCGACTAATGAACAACGACACAAAAATTTATATTCTTTCAGCACTAGTAATGCTTGCAGTAGGCTACGCCTGCTTAATGATAGGACTCGACCGAGAAATTGAGCGAGAAAAAATTCAAACACAATCTTGGAAAGACCAAGGCTACCCAATCGGAGAATAAAAAAAATGAAATTAACTATTGACAGATTCACAATCGTTGCTCTATGCATCACGGCAGTAACGGGCATTGCAATAAATAAACTTGACATTGTTCAAGCAGTCATCTCTTATATGTTTTAATTGTTGTCATAGCCGAGTCAGTCTGAGCTGACTCCGTGTCGTAAGTCCTTGAGGGGTAGGGACTTGCGACCGGCGGCGCCCGTGGGCGGCGCAAGTCGCTGATAGTCAACGACTTACGCAACAGAGATTCTATTCGTAGAATAGCTCGCAAAAATGCTTGACTTTTGACTTGACATAGTCAAGGGTGTGGGTACAGTCTGCTGACTCGCCACAGTCGCCATCGCCAAGGATTAGCACACGACCTGCAACGCCTTGTGGGTAAACTTCATCCACGAACCGAACGCATCGGTCTGTGCCGTTAAGTAAGCCCTCATCGTCACAGAAGGCTGTGTTTCGTTCGTCAAAGCGAAACGTAGTGAACATATCGCACCCAATATGTTTTTGGATGTCGTGGAAATCGCCCACGTTCACGTGAGAGATTGTGTTAGCGAATGGGTCTAGTAATATTGCTTTATTCATACTAACAAACATAATAAATTGTTTCACTATGTCAACAGAAAAAAAAATTATTTTTTTTAAAAAAAAGTTTGACAAGCAAATAAAAAATCTCATACTGTTAATCATGGCTAACAATAATAACACCGAAAAAAATCAAGAGGCTGTTGTCTCTTTCGACCCTTGGGCAAATCATTCTGACGCTGAACTTGACGCTATGGCTGAAGCATACGCCGAGCGTGAGGGTGGCGTGGACGTCAACCTAGCTCGCCTCGAAGAGTGTACGTGGGTGGACGAACCCTATCGTGGGTCTTGTGGCTACTAGTTACGTAAGTGCCTGCAGGTCAACGACTTGCGGGCGCCCGCCCCGCCCGCCGCCGCAACTTGTTGAATAACAACAACTTACGAAAAATCTGATGCTGTAAGATTCAAGAAGCGTGCCAACATTTTTTTTTGATTTTATTTCGCCCTATTACGTAAGTATTTGATTATCAACGATTTAGAATTGTTCCACGTGGAACATTTTTTTTAAATTTTTTTACTATTACCCTTGACAAATATTTGGCGATGGTTTATAGTATAGACTATGACAATGATTAAAGAATATAAACACAAACTTATTGATAAAGCTTTTTCCTTTGGGGAAAAGAGAATAAACGCTAGCGACTTAAATGATGTTACTTTCCTTGTTTCAAGGTT
>CAXFLH010000126.1:0-3618 GCA_964003875.1 uncultured Flavobacteriales bacterium
AAATTAGTATTAACTTTTCAGACATTTGCAAATTACAACGTAGAAAATCCTGCGGAAGGTAATGATTATTGGAAGCCTAAAGGATTAACTGAGTTCGTAATTGAGGATATTTCTTCAAGTGAAAGTCTTGAATTGGTAAAAGAGATTTTGCCTTTAATTAAATTAATTAAAAAAGACAACGTAATGACTAGGTATGATTTTATCGATTGGAGAATGGAATCTGATGATTGGATTCCCTCATTTGAAAAATATCAAATGAACGATAACGAGACTCATATTTACTTTGAGCCTAGACTTTATCAGGACAAAGAATCTAATAATTGGATTAGGATTGACAAGACTAAAAGTCCTAAACTAACGAGGGAGATTCATTACGATTTAACTTTAGGAAAAGAAGTTCTTAGAGAAACCTACTGACGTGCTAGTGAAACTCTAGCGAAAAGCATTAAATAGATTTAAGTCTAGCCTGTAAAAAGGTTGCTTCTAGGTGTTAGCAATTCTGCTAACGAATTCTAACTTGGTATAAAAGATGGAGGTCTTATATGAAACCGAGTCAAGCTATATTATCGATGAAATCGATATTAAAGGGTTCTAATACCCCTTACCTGCAAGGGAAACCGGGGATTGGAAAAAGTGCAATTGTTAGGAAACTAGCCGAAGAATTTGCAGAAGATAGAGAGATTGTTAATTCAATCAATCCAACTAAAAAACAGTTTGGATTTATTGATTTTAGACTGTCACTTTATGAGACTGTTGATTTAGGCGGTTTGCCTTACATAGACGAAGATAACCAACAAAAGAGAGCCTTCTTAGGTAATCTCCCAATTGGTGGCGAGGGCATATTATTTTTTGATGAATTTGCTCAGGCTCATTCTTCGGTCATGTGTGTGTGCGGACAATTACTCTATGAAAGAAAAATCGGAGAGTACGTTTTGCCTGATGGGTGGAAAATTGTTTGTGCAGGAAACAGGGCAACTGACAGAGCAGGAGCAAATAAAATTCCTACGCAAGTCAATGACAGATGCACAATGTTGAATGTAGATGAAAACATTAACGATTGGATTTCTTGGGCGACTGAGAATGATGTAAGTCCTGACGTATTGGGATTCATTAGTTATGAGCCTCAGTACCTTTGCGACTTTGACCCAAAAATTACGACTCCCCAGCCGAGTCCACGTTCTTGGGTTCGTCTTTCTGATACATTGAAAACGAATCCGCCAAAAGAAATTTTGCAACTAGTTTGTGAAGGGGATATTGGCGAGACTGCTTCGATTGAATTTCTTACCTTTTTGTCTTTGAAAAATGACTTGCCGAATGTTCAAGATATTTGTGAAGGCAAAGACGTAGAAATGATTGATGAGGGCGGTAAATCTTATGCTCTAGTTTGTGCATTAGTTTCGATTCTTAAATCGGAAATGGATAATCCAAATGTAGCTAATTATTTTCAAAATAGTCTTAACTATGTTGAGAAATTACCTACTCCTGAATTTGCGATTTTCTATGTTCGTTCTTTGATTGGAGCAATTCCAGACTTAGCAGAAACTTCTACTTATTCCGATTTTAAAATCAGGAATCAAGACTTAGAAGTCTAGGTTGAAAACTGAATTGGGCGAGATGTAAAAAAATATTATTCGCTAGTGAATAAAATTACATCTTGCTCACTTCAATATCTGATATTGGAATGTGATTCCAACTGACGAGCAGAAAACTGTGAAATCAGATAACTTTTATCTAACAGAATGGAGGTTCTAATATGGATAAAAAATTAACAAATACCTTATCGGAAAATTGTATGTTGGTTCGTCTTACTGCAAGACATCCATCAGGCATTAAAGTCGATAAGAAATTGAGAAGCGGTTTAGCGGAAGATACGAAAGTATCAGACGATAAATTGTTAGGTGTTTCTAAACACATCTTTGGTCGAAATATCAATAAAGAGTTTCGCCAAATTTTAGATAAGTTTAGGAATGACTTTTATAAACCTTTAACTTTGCCTTGGGATGATTCTTCATCCCTTGATGACGAGGGAAAAGTTTTATCGGAATGGCGACTTTGCCCTAACACGAATCTTGAACGACTTCAGTATGAAGTAGACCAAGCTACTCTTGTTTGGGATAAAGAAGTTCAAGGCTTTCTCAGAAGCTATCCTAAACAAATGGAAATGGCGAAGAGAAACTTGGGCGATGCTTTCAGAGAAAGTGACTACATTGATTTTGACAAATTAAGACAAAAGTTTTTGTTTCAATTTGAAATGACTCCTGTACCTACTTTCGGAAACGATATTAGACTTAACGTCTCAGAAAAGTTAAGGCAGAGAATAGAAGCGGATGCGATTAACAGGTCTAACAAAAACATCAAAAACGTAATGACAATTACTGTTGATGCTTTACTAGAACAAGTTAATCACGTTGCGACTAAACTCAAAGAGTATGACCCTGACAACAAGCAGAAGGGCGGATTCTTCAACAAATCTAGTTTCGAGAAATTGAGACAAGCGGTTGAAGTGCTACCTTCTATTAATCAGGATGTACTAGGCAATAATAAAAATATTGCTGATGCTCATCAAAGTCTTTGTTCTGTTCTTGCAACAATAAATTCTGTTGATTCTCTTAGAGACGAAACAGATTTAGGAAAGCAAAAACGTGAACAGGTTGCCGAAGGTCTTGAACAATCTATTGATGGATTGAAAGGCAATTTGTTCGACAAAATTTATGGAGGTAAGAAAGATGAAAACTCTTGAAACCATAATTAAGGCTAGAGCAAAATTGATGAAAGGGCATATTGGCATGGCTAGTATGCTCCTTAATCTTGACTTGGTTGAATGTGAAGAATCAAAGTGCGATACGATGGCGACTGATGGTAAAAACATTTTTTACTATCCGCCATTCGTGGATAAATTAACCGAAGCAGAATTGCGAGGTGTACTTGTTCACGAAGCATTGCACGTTGTTTATGAACATCCACTAAGACGTGGTAAACGTCATCCTAAAGTATGGAATATTGCTTGTGATTACGTTATCAATGCTTACTTGTATTGGGATTTAAATTTTGAATTGCCTTTTGGCGGTTTACTTGACCATAAATACAAGGGTTGGTCTGCGGAAAAGGTTTATCAACATTTAATTAAAAATGAAGATGACCTGCAAGAAGCAATCGAGCAAGTCAAGGAACAAAATCAGAATGCGGACATGGAGGATGATTCGCAAGATTCTGAAATACCAGACACTAGTGAAGGAAATATTTCTGATGAAGAAACTGACGAAGATGGCGAAGAATCTGAGTCGATTGATTTAGATGCTATTCCTTCAACTATTGGCGAGGTGTTGGATGCAACTGACGATGAAGGAAAGCCATTGAGTGATGCTGAGATTCAAGAAATCTCAACTGAGATTCAAAGAGCAGTAGCCTTATCTGACAAGCTAGAAGTAGCTGTTGGAAGCGGTACTAATTCGTCTTGCGGTGGCAGAATGGAAGAATTGAAAGAGACTTCAATTGATTGGAAAGAACAATTGAATGACCTTTTACGTTCTTCTGTTGCTAACGATTACTCATGGTCGAGACTGAATAAAAGGTTTGCATGGCAAGGTTTAAATTTGCCGAGTAAAACTAGGTCTCCAC
>CAXFLH010000127.1:0-3538 GCA_964003875.1 uncultured Flavobacteriales bacterium
CTTGTAGCTCCTTTAGAGCTTTTTGCTTTTCCGAGATAAACTGCATGTATCCGTAAAACTTTTCATTTTCGTAGGAATTAGTAAATTTCATATCTCCAATCAAATTGTCGAGAGATGTAATAAACGAAAAGCGATCTTCCGTCACTACCATTTCGAAATAATTGCCGTCAGGTAATACTACCATATACATACCATGATCTAATGTATCATTACCACTAAATACAAAGCGACCTTCTTGGTCTATTTCAGCAGTATCTTTTGCAAATTGTTTATCGCCATAATAATAAGCCAACATACAAGTTGAATCTTGTAGTCCTATAACTTGACCTTCAAACCTATAGGCATCTTGTGCAAAAGAATTATTACTAATTAAAACTAAAAACAACAGTGTATAAAACAAGTATTTTCTCATAGTATTATAAAATTGAGGTTCAAAAATATAGAGTTATAACGAATATTACTAATTTCTATTTTATAGATTTTTTATCTTCTTGCTTCTTTAAATAACCATCTAAACTGACTGCGCCAATAATCAAAACTGCACCTACATAAAAAGAAAAATTCATACTCTCTGATTCACCAAACAACACCAATGCTAGTAATATACTATATACAGGTTCAAGGTTTACTGCCATTATTACATTATACGGAGATAAGAACTTCATAACTTCTACACTGACTACAAAGGCAAAGCTAGTACATATACCTCCTAATATAGTTAGGTAAAGTATATCATTCCAACTAATAACTAAATCAGCTAAAGAAAATGAATTAGAAAACAACATATATATACAGACAAAAAGAAAACCACCTAGCATTTCAATAGAAGTAATTTTTTCGGACTCTACCTTATCTACGTACAGAGCATTTAAAATTGTAAATAAAGTAGCTAAGAATGCAGCAGCAATACCATACACATATCCTTTCACATAAGAGAAGTCAGCATTCATAGCAATTCCTATTGCAATAAGTACTAAAATAGCTAATATAATCTCCCTCAGATATATTTTTCTTTTGATGATTAGTGGCTCTAGAATAGAAGAGAATAGGGAAGAGGTACCCATACAAACCACAGCCACAGAAACGTTGGATACTTTTATACTCTCAAAAAATAATAACCAATGAGCAGCAACAATACAACCAATGCCAATTATTTGTATGAAATACTTTTTTGAAACTCTTAATGAGTTTGATTTAAAATATATATAAACACCCAAAAATAAAAACGCAATAAGCATACGATACCATACTAGTACTGTAGAACCGGTATCTATAAGCTTACCCAGAACACCAGTCAATCCTAAAAGAACTACTATTAGGTGCATTGTCAACAAGCTATACTTTTGTGTAAAGTTTCTCAAAATTGTCTAATTTTAGCCTGCAAATGAAATCGTTTGTATATTAAAAAACAAGTATAAATATATGATTAGTATTGTTTCTCCTGCAAAATCACTCGATTTTGATAATAAAGCTCCAGTTTCTGACTTTAGTTTACCTCTATTTCTTGAAGAAAGTCAAAAGATAGTTAATGTATTGAAAGATTATTCTCCTGAAGATTTATCCAAATTAATGAATGTCAGTAAAGATCTGGGGCTTTTAAATGCTAATCGATATCAAGATTACATCACGCCTTTTAAGCCTGAAAATGCTAAGCAGGCTATTTTTGCTTTTACCGGAGACGTATATAAAGGCTTAGACGCTACAACTTTATCAACTAAAGCTATAAAGTATGCCCAAACTCATTTTAAAATACTATCAGGCTTATATGGAATACTTAAGCCATTGGATTTAATTCAAGCTTATAGACTTGAGATGGGTACAAAGATTAGCATAAACAATTCAACTTCACTTTATGATTTTTGGTCTAATCATATTACTTCTGAACTGAATACTAATTTAGAAAGCACTAACTCTCAATTTTTACTCAATCTTGCATCCAATGAGTATTCAAAATCAATAGATATGAAATCACTAAATGCGGAAGTTATTACACCTGTATTTAAAGATTGGAAAAGTGGTCAGTATAAGATTATAAGTTTTTTTGCTAAAAAGGCTAGAGGTTTGATGGGTCGCTACGTTTTAGAGAATAAAATCAAAAATCCAAATGATTTAAAAGCATTTGATAGTGATGGATATGTTTTTAATGAAGATTTTTCGACTGAAAAATCAATGGTTTTCACAAGGAAGTAATAATTATATTATCTCTTAACTACTACTTTTAAGTTATTTTTTGTGTAAAATAATTAGATTAAATCGTTATTTATCTGTTGATAACTTTTTTATTTGAGTAAGTTCTCAGTCTTTATCTAGTGCAATAACAAGTGTTTTTGACAAGAATTATTAGCCTATTTTTTTGTTATTCAATTTAATTTTTAAGACAAAATTATGCCTAATTGTATAATTCACACTATACAATTGTAATATACTGATAATCAGTTTTTTATAATTATAAAACACTAATTTCATTCGTAATTATTTTTAAAATTCATTTTCTTATCTAGTAAATGAAGAATGTCGAAATAATGATTGGCAAAATTTTGAAATGTAGATTTTTAAAATAGTCTATGAATTAAATTTTAAATTGTCAATAATTATTTTCTTAAAAAAGATATAAAACATCTAGTAGAATCAATTTTTTTATAAATTCACGTCATTATTAAAATTTAAAACAAAATTATTATGGCTTATTCACACAAAAATCAAAAAGGAACTGAATATTTCTTACACGAACAAAAAGTTAAATTAAAATCTACTGGAAATATTCAAACTATTTATTTCTTTGCAAAAGAACAATTAACAGTTTCTAAAAAAGGTAATCCTGTTACTTGTTTAGATTCTGTACCAGCTGGAAAAAAAGTTGTATTAAACGAAAAAACTGGTCTTCCATTCTTAAAGAAAGCATAGTTTTTTAGATTATTCAATCTAAAAGCCTCTTCAATTGAAGAGGCTTTTTTTTTATTTATAGTTCTTTAGAGATAAAAAAGGGTACTTTTGCAAAATATTTAATCAAGCTATTGTAATTTGAAAAGTTTCTTAGAATTAGGACTTTCAAAACCACTTTTACAAGTTCTTCCTGAACTCGGTTTCGAAAAGCCATCTCCCATACAAGAACAATCCATTCCACTTTTAAGTGAAAAGCCTCAGGATTTTATAGGTTTAGCACAAACCGGTACAGGAAAAACTGCTGCTTTCGGTTTGCCATTATTAGACTGGATTAATACTGATGAAAAAACAACACAAGCCTTAATTCTTGCGCCTACTAGAGAATTAGGCCAACAAATTGCTGGTCAACTAGAAATCTTTGCTAAGTATTTACCAAACATTCAAATACAATCAGTTTATGGTGGTGCTTCCATAGTCGTTCAGATGAAGGACATTAAAAGAAGAACACCACAAATTGTTATTGCTACTCCTGGAAGACTTCTCGATTTAATGAGAAGAAAGATTTTGGATTTATCTACAATAAGGTTTGTTGTTTTAGATGAAGCAGATGAAATGTTAAACATGGGCTTCAAAGAGGATTTAGATGATATTCTTT
>CAXFLH010000128.1:0-3398 GCA_964003875.1 uncultured Flavobacteriales bacterium
CGTAATCCATCATATTCTTTAATCTCGTTCGTCATTTTTTAATTGGTGCCAACGGTCTGTGTATGGTGCGTATCCCGAAGGGTATGCACTATACACTTTGTTACCTGCCGTTTTTTATTCTTTTTCCTTTTCTTCTTGATACCATTTATTAAATTGTCTAACCATGTTTAGGTTGGAAAACTCATGGTCACCATAGTCAGACCATTTAGGTTCTTCATTTTGTATTTCATCAATTGAGTGAATTGCGATAATTCTAGAATACAAATCATCCTTATCAAAAAATGAAACCAAGTAGTCATACCTGTCTTTTGATAAATCCCCCTTATATGGCTCTGGCTTTGCGGTGCTTCTAATAGTAGGTACATATGCACTTAGAAGCTTAATAACATTTTGGACGTCCTTATCAAGAAAACTTTTGACATAATTATCAAAGTCTTTCTTATCCCTTTCTGCCCAAGTATGTCCTAAGTAACCAATATGTTCGGGGAACATCTCGAATATTGAAGTCGCCTTAGCTTCATCAAGAGCACGATCTGTTAAAACTCTAGCTAATTCTGCATATTGAGAATCATCGAATATTTTATCTTCTTTTCTATCTCCTGAACGAAACCAATTATTAAGACTGTAGGCAAATGAAAACTGCTTAGGATAGGTCATTAGTTCTTTTGCAAATTCAAAGACATCTGGCTCATTAATGTGATTCTTGAGAAGCTGATAAATAAATATTGCTGCCTGACCGAAAGGGGTTTCAAAGCCCATACTCATCATTCCACCTTCCTTTGGCAGCTGGTCACTGATATTGCATATTGCTTTTGCTATTCTTTTTGAAGAAGCCCATGAATAATCTTTTTCTAAACTTCTTAGCTTGTGTAACAAGTTGTCCTTTGAAGTTTTATCGAGTAAATCAGAAACTTTTTTAGTTATTTCTTCGATATCCTCAGACTGTTCCACATACTCTAATAATAACTCAAATTCTATGTCAGAAATATCACCCTCGATTACAGCGTAAGAAAAATATCTATCAAAATATTTTGTCGAGACAATTCTTTTTTGGGTGTACCATTCGTTGTGCGATTCACTCGAGAAGTGATAATTGCCAAATGCTGTATCTAGATTAGGAAACAGATTTGAGAGTAAATCTCTAACTCTTCGTTTATCCTTTTCAGGTAAATCGGCTTCTAGTGTGTCGAAATGTTTCTTGATTGAATCAATTTTATCATTGTTTTGCCTTTGGTCATATACGTTTTTATATGAACCTATAAAATAGTCGGGATTTGTTTTTACAAATCCGTAATGCAAAGGGTAGAAAACCTTAAGAGCTTCAATTAACATCAAGTCAATCATATTGACTTCACCTTTTAAGAGAGGCATCGAAAAAGAAAGAGTGTTGCCGTACCTTACAGCTAAGCGTGGTGTGTTTAGGCGTGATAATATGTTGGTTGAGAATTGGTAAACAAATCGTTCAACTTCTGACTTGCTCAATTCAAGGCTACAATTATTAATTGCATTGTCAACAAGCTGAAAACAGAATTTCTTTAAAGCATCTGGTTGAGCTTTTGGAATTGTAAGTGGCACTTGAATAATCTTCTCCAAGAAATTTTCTCCCGCTTTTTTATCACCTGTTCCAAATCGTTCGCCAATTGCCGAAGCGACCATGTCTTGGTCAAAAGATAAAATGTATGTAGTGTTTTTAAAGTCAGCTGTTAGCTTTACTAATCGGAACAAAGAATAAATTTCTTGCTTGTCCAATCGGTCAATATCGTCTATAAAAATAACTAGTCTTTTACCACTCTCTGAAATAAAATCATCTACTCGATCTTTCAATTCTTCCAAATCAACATCAGCTAGATTTTTACCTATTTCTCCCAAATCAATTCCAATAATTGAACCCGCACTCCCATACTTGCCTAAAAAGCCGGCAAATTTTTCTTTATTGGTTGATAACTCAAGACCAAGTAATTCAGATACTTTCTTTAGGAAATTCTTTATTAAACTTTCTTCATCTCCATATCTCCATGGATTAAATACAAGAGTCAGAATTTCATCTTGGTTCTTAAGTTCCTGAATAATGAAATTTAAAACTGAAGACTTTCCTTCACCCCAAACTCCGAATATTCCAAATACCAAAGAATCTTGTTTTTTTCTTTCAATTATTGTTTCGGCTATCCTTTTTGAAAAGGCAAAACGCTGAAAAGCATCTAAGTCTTTGTCAACTATGGGTTTGTCGGTAGAATAGTTTTCTGAATTATTGTTATTCATTGTGTTTTTTCAAATGGCAGGTAACGGGCAGGGCTATACAAAGTTGTGGAATTTTCACGCAGTTAAAATTCCAGCGATAACCCTACGATTGATAAAAGTAATAACTTTTCCTCAAAATTGCAAACAACAACTATTTTGTATAGCCTTTGTTGGCAGTTGTAATAAATTTTCATTTATAAAAAGAATAAAGCTTATTTTACCTTTTTCAATTTGTAACTAATCCCAGAATATAAATCTACTACTTCCAGATTATCTTTTGTCATTTTTTTAATCTCAAGCCATTCTTCAATAGTATTACTATTTATTCGAAATAACTTTAATCTTTCAATATCAAAATCAAGGAAATATTTTTTTGTAGTTATTGGATCATTATACCCTAAAGCAATTTCAAAGATTGGAAACTTTTTCACAACAATCCCATCTTTCTTAAATTCATAGGTCAACTTTCTTTTTTCAGGATCTTTCCATAATCCAATCAAAAATTTTGGCACGTCATTTTCAAAATCAATTTCTCTTATTTTTACACTATTACTATCCCATAGTATCCATTTTCCAGTTTTAGAACCATTTAAATATTCTTTTTGTACTCTTTTATTCCCTAATGAATCATATTCAAACGCTACGCCATTTTTAACACCATTAACAAAATTGATTTCATATTTAACTGCACCATTTGGAAAATACGTTTTTTCAATACCATTCAATGTGTCTTTACTATATATAGCCTCTTGTTTAATGTTTCCTGTAGCATAATACTCTTTATACTTACCATCTTTTAAATCATTTTCATAATCAACCTCAATTAATAAATTACCGTTTTCATCCCAATATTTCCACACCCCTTCTTTTTTATTATCTTTATATGTCCCACTAATTTTAATTTGTTCATTAGGGAACCAACTTTTATACTCACCATCCTTGATAAAACTTCCATTATCATCTTCGTAATACTCATATTTCTCAATTAATTTACCCGTTAAAGGATTTTTCACTTCTCTTGTTTTTGAACACGCCAACATAAACATTAACATGGCTGCAATTGAAAATATCTTTCTCATACTTCTATTTTTTAATTTATAACTGCCAACGGTTTCGGGCTTTGCGTTCGGGCGGGTTTCGGAGTACAAAACTGTCAACCA
>CAXFLH010000129.1:0-3398 GCA_964003875.1 uncultured Flavobacteriales bacterium
CAATGAATTACCGTTCCAACCATCTCCGTAGGAGTCGGTTAAAACAATAGTCACACTATCACATGCATTATCTTGAGCCTGGACATTACCAATAAAAAATATTGATAAACAAAAGGTCAAGATTAGCCCAAAGAATGAGCCAGAGTTTTTTGTAATTTTTAAACTCATAATACTTGTTTTTGGTTAATAAATAGTTAATTCTAAACATTTTAAAAATACATGAAACACAATGAGATTTCGCACAAATATTTGAATATCAATACGTTAAGGCGTTTTCTCTGTAATTTTTAATTGTTTAGAGCTTATAAATATAAAATAGTTTTTAAAACTTTCCAACAATTACTCTTCTATTTATATTTTACAGACTTAAATTAAAATCTATCTTTACAGCAATGAAACATACTATATATATAGTTATATTTTTTTTGTTTAGCTGTGCTAATGTTGTAGCGCCAACGGGCGGGCCTAAGGACATAAATCCGCCACTGCTTTTAGAGACAATTCCCAATAATAAAGCCAAGAATTTTGACCGACTTGATATTACATTTGTTTTTGACGAACTGATTCAGTTCAACGACAAAAAGAATGTTTTCTTTTCTCCTTACTTTAAGGATGCCCTTAAACTAGATATCAATAAAAATAAGCTAATAGTTGGTTTTGAAATAGAATTAACTGCAAACACTACCTACTATATGAACCTTGATGAAGTTATAAAAGATGTCAATGAAGGTAATATCGTAAAAGACTTAGACTATTTATTTTCTACAGGAAGCACAATTGACACCCTAACTATTAGTGGATTCGTCAATGATGCCAAAACTTCAAAACCCATGGAGGGTGTTTGGGTAGGTCTTTACAAAGATGATATAGACAGCCTACTGTTCGAGCAAACACCAATTTATGTAGTTAGAAGTAATAAGGAAGGAGAATTTTCATTTTTAAATCTAGCTAAAGACTCCTTTTATATATATGCTATTGAGGACTTAGATAATAACTTAAGGTTTACAATACCAAACGAGAAGGTAAGCTTTTATCATAAAAAGGTTGCCAGCCAATCTAAAGGAATAGAAATGTACTTATTTGACGAAACAGCACTGGCTGATACAGTTAAGCCAATTGCTCAAGACAGTACATTGGTTGGCTATGGAAAACTCATTGTTGACTACCTGCCAACTAATCCGCTAGTTCTTGAACTACTTAAAGGTAATGAGGTTGTTCGTAGAATAAAAGCAACACACAAAACATCGATAGACTCCTTAAAGGCAGGTATTTACTCGTTGAGAGTAATAGAAGATGAAAATCAAAACGGAATTTGGGATAGTGGTAAACTAATCCATAAACTTGCTGCTGAAAAAGTTTGGCTTTACCCAAAAGAAATCAATATAAGAGATAACTGGGATGTGGTAATTGAATGGGAAACTAATCAATAGAGAACGAGTCCATATCTTTTAAAAAGGGTAATCTAGACCTTCCATTTATTAAATCAGTCTTGTCAATAGTTAAGGTTTTTACTTGTTCCTTTTCAACTCCTCTAAATATAAGATGTCCATTGAAGTCAATTAAGGAACTATGCCCGTTAAACTCAACGCCATTGATATCTTGCCCTACTCTGTTTACAGCTGCTACATAACATTGATTTTCTATGGCTCTTGCCACTAATAGTTTGTCCCAATGGTCAATGCGACTAACTGGCCAATTGGCTACATATAATAACAAGTCAAAATTTTCATTGTTTCTGCTGAATACTGGAAAACGAAGGTCATAACAAATAAGCGGGCAGATTTTCCAACCCTTAAAATCAATAATAAGTCGGTCTTTACCTGCATTGAAATAATCCCCCTCATTCATCATGCCAAATAAATGACGTTTATCATAGTGAAAATAAGTGCCATCAGGATTCATCCATATTAAACGATTATACTTTTTACCATTTTCAGCAATAATCAATGAGCCAACAACACTTGCTTGTTTTTGCTGAGCTAATTTTGACATCCATTGCATACTTTCACCATTAATAGCCTCACCTTGATAAGTGACACTAAAAGCAGTACTAAATAGTTCAGGTATAATAAATATATCGGTTTCTTTTGCCTTAGACATCAAGGCATTAAGGTGGTTTCTATTTTCTTCAGGGTGCTCCCAGTGTAGATGACTTTGTACTAATGTTATCCTTAGCTTAGCCATCTATTCAATCTATTTCTTAGACTTTAACGAGGCAGACAGATACTCTCGATTCATACGAGCTATATTTTCAAGAGATATTTCTTTGGGGCATTCCACTTCACAAGCCCCTGTATTTGTACAGTTTCCAAAACCTTCTAAGTCCATTTGGTTAACCATATTCAATACTCTTTCTTCACGCTCTACTTGACCTTGAGGTAAAAGTGCTAGCTGAGAGACCTTAGCTGATACAAACAACATAGCTGAAGAATTTTTACAAGTAGCTACACATGCGCCACAACCTATACAAGTAGCTGCACTAAATGCATTATCGGCATCTTCCTTAGGAATAGGGATAGCATTGGCATCAATCGTGTTGCCTGATGTATTGACAGAAACATACCCTCCTGCTTGAATAACTCTATCGAAAGCTGAACGATCAACAACTAAATCCTTTACTACAGGAAATGCTTTTGCTCTCCAAGGCTCAATATAAATTGTTTCGCCGTCTTTAAATTCACGCATGTGAAGTTGGCAAGTGGTAACCGCTCTGCCTGGACCATGAGCTTCTCCGTTGATATACATTGAACAACTCCCGCAAATACCTTCTCTACAATCGTGGTCAAAAGCTACGGGCTCATCGCCTTTACTAATAATATCTGTATTGACTACATCCATCATTTCTAAGAAAGACATATCAGGGCTGATGTCTGTTGCTTTGTATTCAACAATTTTACCTTTTTCGTTAGCGTTTTTTTGACGCCAAATTTTGAGCGTTAAATTCATATCGAATTATTTATAACTTCTTTGTTTTAATTCTATGTTTTCAAACTCTAAAACTTCTTTATGTAAAGGAGATTCAGATGGTTTTTTAGCATATTCCCAAGCCGACACAAAGGTGTAATCAGCATCATTTCTCAAGGCCTCGCCTTCTTCTGTTTGAGATTCCTCTCTAAAGTGTCCACCACAAGACTCTTCTCTTTCAAGAGCGTCTTTGCACATCAACTCTCCCAGCTCTAAAAAATCAGCTACACGACCTGCTTTTTCTAACTCTTGATTTAATTCATTAGCATCTCCAGGAACCATTACATCCTTCCAAAACTCTTCACGCAATGCAGTAATATCATCTATTGCTTTTAACAAGTCTTCTTTATTTCGTGACATTCCACAATTATTCCAAATGATTTTCCCTAATTTTTTATGGTAGTAGTCCACAGAATGTTTTCCGTTATTGTTTA
>CAXFLH010000130.1:0-3210 GCA_964003875.1 uncultured Flavobacteriales bacterium
CTAGCGTTCATCCTGAGCCAGGATCAAACTCTTCGTTGTATAAAAGTTTGTATAAATTCCTGGTTCGTTATAAGCTATAAAAAATTGACGTTGAATTTTCTTGTTTAAATTTCGTCTATCCCATTAAATCAAAGAACAATTTGTATGTCCACAATCAGTTCTCACTGAAAGGGTCGGCAAAGATACAATACTTTTAATAACCGCAAACTGTTTTAAATATTTTTTTTCAAATATTTTAAGCTTGTTCGCACCATTTTGATTAGTGCTACACTTTATCTTTTAAAAGCGGCTGCAAATATACTCGCTTATTCATTCCGTACAAATCTTTTGTGTTTTTTTTTAAATTTTATTCAATTTAAAAATTCTTATCTAGTAAATTAATAAAAGTTAAGAAGCTAAAGAAAATAAAATTTCGTGAAAAGTAGAGTTTCACACTTTAATCTAAGTGTAAAATGCGTACTTGATCGACGAAAAATAAATCAGAATATGATTAGGGGGTAGATGAAGACACTGTTAATATCTTACCATTATATAGTTTGCCATCTTGTGTCGCAAACCTAAATATGTATTTTGCCATTTCTGCGGCAGACGTATTGGCTAGATAGTCCGGGAAGGCTTCTTGTAACATCTCGGTCTGAACAGCCCCAAGTGCTAGAGCATTAAATCGCAGTGAACTCTCCTTAAACTCCTCAGCTAGACATTCAGTTAGTATACTAATAGCTCCTTTACTACTACTGTAGGTGGATAACCCAGAAAATTTGACGCTACCTTGAACACCTCCTACACTGCTTATATTTACTACATGCGCGTCATTATTGAAATGTGCTAATAAATCTCTAGTCAGTTTAATGACAGAAAAAACATTGACATTGTACACATAGTTAATGTCTTCATTAGTAATCTGACTTAGAGGCTTATTAATTAAAGCACCCGCATTATTTATTAGTATATCTATTTGACCAAATGATTTAACGACGTCTATTACAGGAGCAAAATCCTCAGCAGTCAAATCATAAGACAAAATGTTAGCTCCTAATTCTTTTAGCTCCAACAATTTATCTTGATTTCTTGAAATGGCCATAACTTGATGTCCATTAGCTAAGAATTGTTTTACCATCTCAAATCCTATTCCTCTACTTGCTCCGGTTATTACAACATTCATTCTATCAAACTTAAACTATCTTTAATCAAAGCCTTAGTGACTTCATCACCATCGGCATTATTTAGGTGTGTTTTTATCTCAGCATTTAAAGAATCATCGGTGCTTACCTCAAGAATTTCTACTGCACATAACCAGTCATATGTATGATCTTGCAATTCTTGCCATACACTAAATAAATTATCCTTGGAGGCTCTACCTTCTCTAACATCTCTCACTTGTTGATATAATTTATGCAGTTCTAAACGTTTTTCACCGTACTTAATTTTATGAGTCAATTCACTTGGCACAAAAGGGTTGTCTTTTGAAAATATAGCCATATCGGCAGCGCCAGAAAATACAGATACTATTGATTCTCCTACCGCCATATCGTAACTCCCCCATTCTGGCTGAAAGAATACTTCATCATTATAACTAACACGACAATCTTCGAAGCTGAGTATCATATTCAAGCCTTTTCTGTTTTTTGAAATGTTAATGAGTTTACCTTGCACATTCACGCCGCTCTGAAACTCAAGCGAAAGCTGTTTACCCACTTCTATGTCTAGACTCATCAATTCATCACCACTCATATTCTCTAAAGGAATCGATGTATTTTTTAGTCGGCCAACAGGAGAACTAAATCCGTGAGCATGGCAGTTTTTACCATGCCCAACTAATTCTTTGTTTTGCCAAGCCAGTGCTGTAGGCGAGGAAGTTGATAAATAAACGATTTGTCCATTATTTGTAATAACATTATTGAAAATACCTGAAACTTGTAGCCCTGAACTGTATTCTACAGTACAGGTGTTATTGGAAGCTATGGCTTTCTGAAGACCTTCTAGCCCTCCCTTGCGAAGTGCCATCGAATTGGCAAATTCTTCTAAAACTTGTGTCAGGTGTTTGTATGTAGGCGTTACATATAATTGAGGTTGCGGCTCGGTAATATCAAAAACTTGTTGAGCAGCTTCAATAGAATAGGGTATTTTTTTTACTTCTTCTTTTAGGCAACTCTCGCTTTCCCCTATTGAAGAAAGTAAACCAGCCCCATAAATTTTTGGATTGGACAAATCTCCTATTAAGCCATATTCAACAGTCCACCAATGAAGATTTCTAATTTGCGCCATTTCCGAGGGTTGCCCCATGTTAGATTGTATTAGGTCTATGTCTTTTTCGGCTTGAACTATTTCCTTTTCTTCGGTATTCGGGTCTTCTTTAATAATGGATAAGTGCCTTATGGCTTCGTACAACTTAAAATCTTGGGCTGAAGAAATAGCTTTACTACCTATTTCACCAAACAGCCTCAAGTATTCAGCATAGGTTGGGTCAGCAATAATTGGAGCATGACCAGCGGCTTCGTGCAAAATATCTGGTGCAGGAGTATATTCGATGTGTTCAATTTGTCTTATATCGGCAGCAATAACTAGTACTTTATACGCCTGAAATTCCATGAATGATGAGGGTGGCAAAAAACCATCTACACAAACACAGCCCCAGCCAATCTTACCCAAAATAGTATTCATATCTTTTATATTGGGAATGGAGTCAATTGTAATACCTGTTTTCTCTAAGCCTTTAAGGTAAGATGCATCAGCAACATTAGTTAGATAGGCTAAATTTTTGCGCATAACGTATCGCCATACCGCATGATCTACTGGTGTATAATTGTCGTAATCTTGACTGACAACAAACTGTCTGAGGTGAGCGGGAAGTTTCGCTACCTGAGGGTTTCCAAAGTCGTTAAAATCTGTTTTCATAATAGGCTAGTTAGTAAGCCAAATTTAGTAAAACAAATTAGAAAAGAAAATAAAATTATAAGTGTTTAGCTAAGCTGTTGTCAAAAAACTCTTTATACTCTTGCACCTCACCGAAAGAAGTATCATCAATTCGAATATCACCTTTGGTTACGTGTCCTATTAAGGTGAAAGGAACACTAGTATTTTTTAAGTTATCTAAGAAAGCATCTTCAGCAGTTTCGGCTACAGAAATCACTACTCTTGATGGGGATTCACCAAATAAAAAGGCATCTTCTCTGATTTCTCCACTAGTAGTTATATCAAAACCTAAGCCTC
>CAXFLH010000131.1:0-3174 GCA_964003875.1 uncultured Flavobacteriales bacterium
ATCCCCTATCGTCACCTGTTCAAGTTAGCGCACATAGCGAATTGAATGATAAAGTGGTCGTATTGGTCGATGATGTACTTAAGTCTGGTAAAACATTGATGTATGGTGCTCAATACTTCTTGAATCAACCTATCAAAAAATTAATGACAGCTATACTCATTGATAGAAATTATAAAACCTACCCCATAAAAGCCGATGTAGTTGGCTTATCTCTGGCGACAACATTACAAGAACACGTTACTGTAGATTTAGGCAAAAAAGAAGCGGTATATTTAAACTAAATCGTCTTTATCATCTCAGTGTGAGGAATGTCATCTTCTAAGTATTCTTTTCCGGTTGATTCAAAGCCAAATTTTTGATAAAATGGTAATAAATGCGATTGAGCAGAAATACGATTTTTAGATGTCCCATAAAGTGTAATAGATTGCTTTATACCTTCTTTCATTAGAGCTACACCTAAGCCTGTTCCTCTATGACTCTGAGCAGTAACTATACGTCCA
Source organism: uncultured Flavobacteriales bacterium (assembly GCA_964003875.1). Lineage (GTDB taxonomy): Bacteria > Bacteroidota > Bacteroidia > Flavobacteriales > UBA7312 > UBA8444. The sequence goes on from CAXFLH010000131.1 coordinate 501, forward strand.
AAAGACATTTCCTCATAACTTATGCCTGGTTTAACTAAACGTAAATAAGCTACCAAAACACCCTTGATATAACCCATTAAATGGTGTGAATCTTTGTCCTTTTCATCGGCATCTTGATAGGGGCAATCTTGTTCGACTACAAACACTTGCTGACGCAAAATCATCATTTCGTGTAATTCTGTTTTTGTCAAACCCTCAAACGTCTTAAATCTCCACTCAATATCCATAGGGTAAATTTAGAAAAAATTAAAGCTTCACACTAAGCCCAAATAAAAAACGTCTGCTCTGTAAAGGACCATAAGCGTATGTGGTATCAAAATCATCACCAAATGGATTTTGCCAATCTACCAAAGGTGATTCTTGTATGTAATTGAATACATTTTTTTCATTGTAGAAGCTTCAATTACCTACAAAATAATTGAAAAAATATTATTTTTTAAAATTGGATTGAATAAAATAAAGATGTTGTTTTAAATTTAGGCAAATCTAAAAATTAAATTAGACATATAAAATTATTATATTTGCATAATGATTACATTAGCTGAAGAAAATTACTTGAAAGCGATACTCAAGCTTTCCAAAAATTCTAAAGATTCAGCATCTACTAATGCTATTGCTGAAGAACTAGACACAAAAGCATCATCTGTTACAGATATGATTAAAAAGTTGACCGATAAACAATTGGTTGATTATGTACCCTATCGAGGAGTAAATCTTAGTAGATCTGGTCTTAAGAAAGCTGTAGAGATTGTTAGAAAACATCGTCTTTGGGAAGTGTTTTTAGTCACTAAACTTCAGTTTAAATGGGATGAGGTTCACGATGTTGCTGAGCAATTAGAACATATCAAATCACAAAAATTGGTTGATGCTTTAGATACTTTCTTAGGCTATCCACAACACGATCCACATGGAGAACCGATTCCTAATAAAGATGGGCAATTTCCGAAATCATTTTCAAAACAACTTAGCGAATTAGAAAAGGGAAGTAGTGGACATGTTGTTGGTGTTTCTCAAGATAATCAATCTTTTTTACAATATCTCAATTCCCTAAATATTACACTAGGAACACCTATCAGAGTTATTCAAAAAATAGAATTTGACGATTCATTAGAAATCACTATAAACAAAAAATCAGCACACATTAGCAACGATGTGGCAAAAAACTTATTAATAAAACAAATATGACAGACTTATACACTTGGTTTATTGAACAACACCCCGTTTTACAAGCATTATTAGCAGGATTATTTACTTGGGGCTTGACTGCATCAGGAGCTGCATTGGTGGTATTTTTTAATAAAACAAACCGAAAGATTTTAGATACCTCTTTAGGCTTTACCGGAGGTGTGATGATTGCAGCTAGTTTTTGGTCTCTACTATCCCCCGCCATCAGCTATGTAGAAATGCAAAATGAAATGGGCACTTCAAATTTACCATCTTGGTTTCCTCCAGCTATTGGATTTTTTTTTGGAGCTTTATTTCTTTTTGGTTTAGATAAAATTATACCTCACCTACATTTATTTAAAAAAGTTGAAGAAGCCGAAGGCTATCCTACCAAGTGGAAAAAAACCATTTTGCTAGTTTTAGCTATTGCACTTCATAATATTCCTGAAGGTTTAGCCGTAGGTGTAGCTTTTGGAGCCATATCTCAAGGTATTCCAGGTTTTGAAATAGGAGCAGCTATTGCCTTAGCTATTGGCATTGGCATACAGAATTTTCCTGAGGGTTTTGCTGTATCTATGCCGCTTAGGAGACAAGCAGTAAGTAAATGGAAAAGTTGGAAATGGGGGCAATTATCAGCTATAGTAGAACCTATTTTTGCTATGATTGGTGCTGCTACTGTAATATATGCATTGCCAATACTACCCTATGCCCTAGCCTTTGCTGCAGGAGCAATGATATTTATTGTAGTAGAAGAAGTAATCCCTGAAAGTCAAAGTGGTGGACATACCGACTTAGCTACAATGGGGCTTATTGCTGGATTTATTGTTATGATGATACTTGACGTAGCACTAGGATAAAATCCTTAACTTCGCAGCCTGATGAAAGCGGTAAATATCCAAAATAAACGGGCGAAATTTGAGTACAACTTACTCGATAAGTACGTGGCTGGCTTGCAACTTAGTGGTACAGAAATTAAATCTATACGCAATAGTAAGGCAAACTTGAACGATTCCTTTTGTTCGTTTAAAGGAAATGAGCTATTTATCGTAGGTATGCATATTAATGAATATGAATTTGGCAATTATGCTAATCATCAACCTAAACGTGACCGAAAACTCCTTTTAAATAGACAAGAATTAGACAAGATTAGTAAAAAATTAAAAGACGTAGGGCTAACTATTGTTCCTCTACGCCTATTCATTAATGATAAAGGTTGGGCTAAAATAGAAATTGCTGTCGCCAAGGGTAAGAAGCTTCACGACAAAAGAAACACTATCAAAGACAGAGATATCCAAAGAGATATTGATAGAGCTAGTAAGTAATACAAAAGAAAAGCCCCACCTTTCGGTAGGGCTTTCCACTAACTAAGAGAGAAATTAACAAGTATGTATTACTTATCTTCTTTTACTTCTTCAAAATCTACATCAGTAACATCATCGGCTCCACCACCCTCAGTATTAGGCTGAGTAGCACCTTCTGCGCCTTGTTGCTCTTGTGTAGCTTTGTACAT
>CAXFLH010000132.1:0-3034 GCA_964003875.1 uncultured Flavobacteriales bacterium
AAAAAGGCATCTTCTCTGATTTCTCCACTAGTAGTTATATCAAAACCTAAGCCTCTCGGCATAGCACTTTCTAATAGAGTAATAAACAAACCGCCATCAGCAACATCGTGAGCCGATTCTATATGATTACTTCGAATAAGTGTTTTTATTAAGTCTTGTAAGTCGTGTTCCTTATCCAAATCAAAAGGTGGAGTTGAACTAGCTTTAATACCGTGATAAGATGCTAAATATTCTGAACTGCTAATATTATTGTGTGACTCTCCTAACAAATATATTAAGTCGCTTTTGCCTTTGAAGTCTAAAGACATTATGTGTTTTTTATCTTCAACTATTCCTAACATACCAATGGTTGGCGTCGGGAAAACTGGCACTTCATTACCATCAATAGCAGTTTGGTTGTAGAAACTTACATTTCCTCCAGTAACAGGGGTTTTGAATTTCAAACAAGCTTTAGACATTCCTTTGATAGCACCCACAAACTGCCAATATACTTCTGGATTGTAAGGGTTTCCAAAGTTCAAGCAGTTAGTAATTGCCGATGGCACTCCACCTGAACATACAATGTTACGAGCTGCTTCGGCAACTGCCATAGCGCAACCTTCTTCAGGGTCTGCATTAACCATTCTAGCATTACAATCTACGGTCATAGCCAAAGCCTTATTTGTACCTTTTATGTTGACAACACCAGCATCTTTGGGTGCATTAGTGCCCATATTAATAGTTCCTACCATAGAGTCGTACTGCTCATAAACCCATTTTTTAGAAGCTATATTAGGGTGTTTAGTTAAGAACTTGGCTACCTCAACTAAATCTTTTGGCTGTTCTACTTGTTCAATAGAGAATTTTTTAAACTCTTGGTAGTAGGCAGGTTCTGAATACTCTCTTTCATAAATGGGTGCACCACCACCTAATACTAAATCATCTGCCGGCACATCAGCTACCAATTCTCCGTGCATATAATACTTGAGTTTTCCGCCTTCGGTAACTTCACCGATTTGCTCACAACTTAAATCCCATTTATCATAAATCTCGTGAACAATGTGTTCCTTACCTTTTTCAACGACGATGAGCATACGCTCTTGAGATTCAGAGAGTAAAATCTCCCAATCTTTCATATTTTCTTGTCGTGTAGGTACTTTATCCAAATGAATTATCATACCGTGTTTACCTGCAGCACTCATTTCTGATGTTGAGCAAGTGATTCCAGCAGCACCCATATCTTGCATGCCTACTATCGCATCGGTTTGCCCCAACTCTAATGTCGCTTCTAGTAATAATTTTTCTTGAAAAGGGTCACCTACTTGAACTGCTGGTAGGTCGTTAGCAGAATCTTCTGTGATATCTTTAGAGGCAAAAGCTGCCCCATGAATACCGTCTTTTCCTGTTCTTGAGCCTACAATATAAACAGGATTACCAACACCAGACGATGTCGCTGAAATAAGACCGTCAGCTTTCATAATACCGGCCGAAAAAGCATTTACTAAAGGATTGGTATTGTAGCATTCGTCAAAGAAAACTTCTCCTCCTATAATGGGAATGCCAAAAGCATTACCATAATCGCCAATACCTTTAACTACACCCTTAACTAACCATTTGGTACGGTCTAATTCTATACTGCCAAAACGCAAAGAGTTTAATTGCGCAATAGGTCTTGCACCCATGGTAAAGATGTCTCTATTGATACCTCCTACTCCTGTAGCTGCGCCTTGATATGGCTCTAAAGCTGAAGGGTGGTTATGACTTTCTATTTTAAATGCACAGGCTAAACCGTCTCCAATATCTACTAAACCAGCGTTTTCTTCACCTGCTTTGACAAGCATATGAGGACCGTCTTTAGGTAATGTTTTAAGCCAAGTAATAGAGTTTTTGTAGGAGCAATGTTCCGACCACATAACCGAAAAAATACTCATCTCTGTAAAGTTAGGTGTTCTACCTAAAATAGATTTGATTTTATCAAATTCTTCAGGGCGTAAACCGAGCTCTTGAGCTTGTTCTAAAGTAGCTAGTGAAGTGGTTGCTTGTGCAGACATATTCTTGTTTTTACAATATGGACAAAAATAAGTATATCACACATAAAAACGACTAAAAACAAATGGCTTTTTAAAAAGTTTTCAAGAATATCTAACTATGAAACGATGTAGCCATCTTTTTCATACCAGGTGGTATAGTTATCTTTGTACAAACGTTCTACTTCATTTCGCTTTATCTTCATGGATGGCGTAAGTAGGTTGTTTTCTATGGTCCATTCTTTGTCCAATACAACAATTTTCTTCAAACGTTCGTGAGATTCAAACTTAGGATTGACAATGTTTAGTGTAGTTTCTAAACTACTATAGACATCTTCTACCGGTCTACTCTTGCCATATTCTGAAAGTGTGATTAAGGCAATAGGCTGAGGTAATCCTGTGCCCACCACACAGACTTGTTCTATGTTTTTGTTAGCAGATAACTTCATCTCAATAGGTGCTGGAGCAACGTATTTAGCTTTTGAGGTTTTGAATAAATCTTTAACTCTACCTGTAATCTTCAAATATCCTTCAGTATCGATATGACCTTCATCACCCGTATACAACCAACCGTCTTTTATGGTTTCTAGAGTTTGCTTATCCTCTTTGTAATAACCATCCATCAAAGCGACGTGCTTGATGAGAATTTCATTTTCTTCACTTAACTTCACTTCACAATGAGGCAAGGCTTTACCAACAGAGCCAAACTTAATACCATCGTTGAGTGTAACGTGAGAATAACAGCAGTTTTCTGTCATAGCATAAGCCTCTTGAATTGGAATACCTAAACGCTCGAACCACTTAAGTGTAGAAACTGGTGTAGGTGCTGCTCCTGTAAAAATATTTCTAGCTTCCTGTAAACCTAATCCAGTCTTTACCTTCTTCTTAATTAGTGATGAAACCAAAGGAATAGATAGTAAAACGTTTAATTTTTTTTGTGGCAATTTGCCCAATATACCTTGTTGGAATTTGGTCCATATACGAGGCACTCCTAAAAATGCTGTTGGCTTGGTATCGGCTAAATTTTG
>CAXFLH010000133.1:0-2970 GCA_964003875.1 uncultured Flavobacteriales bacterium
AGCAGGCGCTTCTTCAGCAACAGGTGCTTCTTCAGCAGCAGGTGCTTCTTCAGCAACAGGTGCTTCTTCAGCAGCAGATGCTTCTTCAGTAGCAGGTGCTTCATCAGCAGCAGGTGCTTCTTCAGATACAGCAGCAGCTTCAGCAGCTAGGGCAGCATTAGCGTTTGCTAATTCTTGTGCTCTTGCATCACTAATTTCTTTCTCAGCGGCAATTCTAGCTTTTTTAGCTTCAGCTTCGGCTTTAGATAAATTTTCTTTTTTAGCACTGATTTTATCTTCTTTTTCAGCTAACCAAGCTTCAAATCGCTTATCAGCTTCTTCTTCAGAAAATGCTCCTTTAGCAACACCACCTAAAAGGTGCTTTTTCATCATCACTCCTTTATACTTTAATAAAGCTAAAGCAGTATTTGTAGGTTGTGCACCTTTCATTATCCAATTCAAAGCACTATCAAAGTTTAATTCTATAGTTGCTGGATTGGTGTTGGGATTGTACTGACCTAAATTCTCAATGAATTTACCGTCTCTTTTGGCACGACTATCAGCAACAACAATTTTAAAAATAGGCTTTGCTTTACGACCGTGTCTTTGTAATCTAATTTTTGTAGGCATAATGTTTCAGTTTAACTAACTCTGTAGTATCTGGTTAATAATTAGGGGCGCAAATATGCAATTATTTCTTCTAATTAGAAAGAAAAACTAAATTTTAATACTTATTAACAATGCTAATTTCTTTTGCCTTAATTTTTACTTTTACATAGATTAAAATAAAAGAAGATACGTGTACCTAATTTTTGATACAGAAACAACAGGCTTACCTAGAAGCTGGAAAGCACCATTAACGGATACCGATAATTGGCCAAGATGTGTTCAAATTGCTTGGCAATTGCATAACGAAATGGGTGAAATCATTGAGTATAAAGATTTTTTAATTCGTCCTGATGGTTTTGATGTTCCTTATGAAGTAGAGAAGATACACGGCATTTCTACTGAATTAGCTGCTGAAGAAGGTCATGAATTGTCTGAGGTTTTAGATAGTTTTAGTCAAGCTGTTTCTAAGGCCAAATTTATTGTTGGTCAAAATGTAGGTTTTGATATCAATGTATGGGGTTGTGAGTTTCATCGTGCTGGAAAAGATATCGATTGGACCTCAATGCCAGTTTTGGATACCTGTACAGAAAAAACAGCTCTACTTTGTGAAATTCCTGGTGGTAGAGGTGGTAAATTTAAGTTGCCCAATCTGACTGAGCTTTATTCACATTTATTCAATGACACTTTTACTGAGGCTCATAACGCTACTGCCGATGTTGAGGCTACTACACGATGTTTTCTTGAATTATTGAGGTTAGGACACTATTCTGTTGACGAACTACAACAAGCTGAAGGTTACATCACAGAATTTCAAAATACCAACACGGATACTATACAAACCCTAGGTTTAAAGCATGTAAACCTTAAGGAAGAAAGTCAAAAGTATAAGAAAGAGACGACTACTACATTCGTCAGCTCAGCCGGTGATGTGGATTTAAGTGAGGAGCCTTTTGCTCATTTACACAACCATTCTCAGTTTTCCGTTCTTCAATCAACCACTAAAATTAATGAATTGGTAGATAAAGCTGTAGAAATGGGTATGCCTGCAGTAGCTTTGACGGATTCGTCTAATTTATATGGAGCATTTCATTTTGTAGATGCCATACACAAGCACCCTATTAATAAAGAAGTCGTAGAGCACAATAAGCAAGTCAAAAATGGCGACTTAGATGCAGAATTGAAGCATCTTCCCTTTAAGGGTATTGTAGGCTGTGAGTTGTCCATTTGTAAAGACCATCATGATCATAGTGTTAAGGACAATGGCAGAGGAGTCGTCTTTTTAGCCAAAAACAAAGAAGGTTATCATAATTTGGCTAAAATGAGTTCCATTGCCTATGTCGATGGGTTCTATTATGTTCCTAGAATTGATAAAAGCATTGTTAGTCAATACAAAACAGGATTAATTGTTCTTAGTGGTGGTGTAAAAGGGGAGTTGTCGGACTTAATTTTAAACGTTGGAGAAAAACAAGCAGAAGAATCTTTAATTTGGTGGAAAGAACAATTTGCTGACGATTTTTATATCGAGTTAGTACGCCATGGCTTAGAAGAGGAAAAGCGGCTTAATGATACTTTATTGAAACTTGCTCAAAAATATCAAGTTAAAGTAGTTGCTGCTAACAATTCACACTATCTTTGTGAAGAAGATGCCAACGCCCACGATATTTTATTGTGTGTAAAAGATGCCGAATTGCAATCCACACCAATTGGTAGAGGTAGAGGTTTTAGAAACGGGTTTGCCAACAGTCAATATTTTTTCAAATCTTCTCAGGAGATGAAATCTCTATTTAAGGATATTCCTGAGAGCATATTGAATATCAAAGAAATCATTGATAAGGTTGAGTCTTACGAATTAAAACGAGAGGTACTCTTACCAGCCTTTGATATACCCAATGAGTTCATTGATGAAGAAGATGAAAAAGACGGTGGTAAAAGAGGAGAAAATGCATATTTACGTCATTTGACTTATGAAGGTGCCAAAAAGCGTTATGCTGAACTCACAGATGAACTAAAAGAACGCTTAGACTTTGAATTAGAAACCATTGCTAAAACCGGATACCCAGGTTATTTTCTAATTGTCCAAGATTTTACTTCTCAAGCTAGAAAGATGGGAGTTTCGGTAGGACCGGGTAGGGGTTCGGCAGCAGGTTCGGCAGTAGCCTATTGCGTTGGAATCACCAATGTAGATCCTATAAAGTATGACTTACTTTTTGAGCGTTTTTTAAATCCTGATAGGGTGTCACTTCCAGATATTGATATTGACTTTGACGATGAAGGCAGAGGAAAAATTATTGATTGGGTAGTGAATAAATACGGCCAAAACCAAGTTGCTCAAATAATTACTTATGGTACTATGGCGGCCAAATCATCTTTAAGGGACACAGC
>CAXFLH010000134.1:0-2916 GCA_964003875.1 uncultured Flavobacteriales bacterium
TAACTTTTATGGACTTTCTTTAGTTCAAGTATTTTACCCCCTATCCTACTCATTTTGATTTCTAGATTTAGCTCATGCTTAACTTTCTTTCTAGAGGCTTTTTCTTTTATCTTATCAAAGTTGGCTATTCTGGCCTTGGATTTGGTAGTACGAGCTTTTGGAGAACGTCTCATCCACTCCAATTCTTTCTTCAACAACTTACCAGTCTTTGACAAATTAGTGTCGTAAATAGCCTCTCTTTCGGCTCTTTTTTCAAGAAAATAGGCGTAATTACCAGTGTGATGATACAACTTACCATCTTCTAATTCTAAAATATGGTTACAGACTCTATCTAAAAAATACCTGTCATGAGTTACCATGAGTAATGTAATTTTTTGCTGTTGTAAATATTTCTCCAACCATTCAATCATTTCAACATCTAAATGGTTTGTAGGCTCATCAATTAAAAGTAAATCAGGCTCGTTGAGTAGTAGCAAGGCTAAGGATAAGCGTTTCTTTTGTCCTCCTGATAAATCACCAACTTTTTGCATTAAATCACTAATATTAAATCTAAATAATATTTGTTTGATACGACGTTCATAATCCCAAGCATTTGCCTTATCCATTTTATTAGTTAAATCTTCTAAATCTTTGCTGTTCAGAGAGTTATTATTAATTTCAATTTGTTTTAAGGCCCTTTGATATTCCTGTATTAATAAGCTAATATCAGTTTGGTTTTCGGTAATTAATTTCTCAATAGAATGATTAGCATCAAAATTAGGTTCTTGAGCTAGGTAAGCGACTTTTATTCCTTTTCTCAGTGTTACAGTACCTTCATCTGAAATATCTTGACCAGCTATAATCTTTAGCATAGTCGATTTTCCAGTGCCATTATTAGCTATTAAAGCCATTTTATCTCCTTGGCTTAGTCCAAATGTCAAACCTTCAAATAAGATGCGTTCACCGTAGTTTTTACCAAGATTTTCAACCGATAAATAATTCATAATACACTGTTTTTTCCAGCAAGATATCCAGTAGTCCAAGCCGATTGAAAATTAAATCCGCCTGTAACACCATCTATATCCAATATTTCTCCACAAAAATATAGGCCTTTATGAATCTTACTTTCCATAGTATTGGAGTTTATCTGATTTAGTGAAATTCCTCCACAAGTCACAAATTCTTCTTTAAATGTTGTCTTGCCATTTACTTGATAACTATCATTAAAAAGTACATTTAACAGTTTATTACCACTTTTTTTATCTAGGTCATTCCAAGGAATATTACTGTCAATATCTATTTTTTTGAGTAGATACAACCACAATCGATTAGGTAAGTTAAAAGGGTTTTTATTAGCTAAAATTCGCTGACTTTTTTTATTTTCTTTTATACTTTCTATGTAATCTGATTCATTCAAATTAGACCAATTAACATGAACTTTAAATTTATAATTTTTGTTTGCTAATATTCTTGCTCCCCAAGCAGAACACTTTAGAATTGCAGGGCCACTCATACCCCAATGTGTTATGAGTAAAGGACCAGTATGTTTTAGTTTATCACCTTGAATGTGTACACTTACATTTGGTGCGACAATACCCATTAAATCTTTAATATCTTCATTAGGCATATTGAAGGTAAATAATGAAGGCACAGGTTTTTCAACTTCAAGACCAATATCTAAAAGCCATTGTAAGCCTTCAATTTTCGGACTTCCTCCTGATGCAATAATTATTTTATCTACAAAGAAATCATTATTAATCATAAATCCATTTTCTAGTGGCTTTATATTTTTTACAGGGTTTTGATACTTAATTGACACCTTGAGTTTATCACATTCATTTTTTAGACAGTCGATAATTGTTTGTGAGTTATTCGAGATGGGAAACATTCTATCATCATCTTCTGTTTTTAATTCTACTCCCCTTTGTTTAAACCATTCAACAGTATCTTTTGTACAAAAGTGATTGAATGCTTTTTTTAGAAATCCGCCACCTCTAGGATAGTTTTTGGCTAGTTCTGAAATGCTAAAACAAGCATTGGTAACATTACATCTTCCTCCTCCTGAAATCTTTACTTTGCTCAAAGCTTTATTGGATTTCTCAAAGAGAGTAACTTCTGAATTAGAATCAGACGATTGTGCTGTTATGGCCGCCATAAAACCTGCTGCACCTCCTCCTATTACTGCTATTCTCATATCAGTTCAAATATAAAAAGAAAATGACGAGTCTTAGTCGTCATTTTTAAACCGAATATCTAGTGAGAATTAAATTTTTCTCATTCTTAGACTTTCAGGAGTTACTTCCAAATACTCATCTTCAGCAATGTATTCCATAGCTTCTTCTAAAGAAAATTGTGTCTTAGGAGCTATCTTCATCGCCTCATCAGAGCTAGATTTCCTCATATTGGTTAATTGTTTTCCTTTAACCAAATTAACTTCTAAATCGTTATCTCTTGAATGCTCTCCAATTACTTGACCTTTGTAAATAACATCGGCTGGTCCAACAAAAAAACGTCCTCTATCTTGAAGCCTATTTAGGGCAAATGGTGTTGCTGGCCCTTGCTCAGATGAAATAAGAGAGCCTTTCAATCGAGATGGAATATTTCCTTTAAGAGCTTTAAATTCTCTAAATCGATGTGTCATAACTGCTTGACCAGAAGTCGAAGTCAACATATTATTTCTCAATCCAATGAGTCCTCGAGATGGAATATCAAACTCTAAATGTTGTAAATCACCCTTAGGCTCCATTACTAGTAAATCACCTTTTCTTATTGTAACTAATTCTATAGCCTTGCCTGAAAATTCTTCAGGAACGTCAATGACTAAAGTTTCGTATGGCTCACATTGAATGCCATCAATTTCTTTAACTATAACTTGCGGTTTACCAACTTGAAATTCATAACCTTCACGACGCATTGTTTCTATAAGTACAGATAAAT
>CAXFLH010000135.1:0-2835 GCA_964003875.1 uncultured Flavobacteriales bacterium
GAATAAAGACTTGCCAGTTCTTATAACTCTGCTGACCTTTGGAAGCTTTGGTGTGGTTGGTGATGAAATAAAGCCTGAATGTAAGGCAAATGCTAAATCTAAAATGGATATGCTTCAGCAAAGCTACAGAAGAGTAAAAAATAAATTTGTGATAGGCGATAATTATTTTGAGGAAACTGGAATAGTTATTAGATATTTAGAAAACAGGAAAGGTTTTGGACAGGTTCTAAGAATGGTATTTAAATTTGACGATTCATCATTTTGTGGAGAAGTCACCGAGTATTATCAAGATGGTGAGTTTGTAAAGAAACCATGAATAAACACCTACTACTTCTCTTGCTGGGGTTTGAAAACGTGGAGAATTTATAATGTATATCTGTGCTTATTGTCGTAAACCTTGTTCACCAAATGCATATGCGTGTCCACATTGTGGTGACCCAAATCCTGAACTTATTGATAAACCACAAACACAATCAGAAAGAAAAACTAATGCTGGATTTATGGATAAAGATACTTCTTGGGAGTGTATTGAGTCTTGCGAATACAGACAATTTGGTCAAGTACAAGAAAAATATGGTGGATATAAACGATTTTTTAATTACGAAACTTATTGTGCTGTAAAAGAATTTTTAGCTGATGGTGGTTTGCGTACAGATGAAATAAGGAACCCTGTTCATCCTTCGAAGGGAGTTTTCTCAATAGGTGATTTAGCTGTTTATCTTCAAGGTGGAATAGACTCTCCCTTCCATGATTAACTGCCCATGAATAAACACCTACTACTTATCTTGCTGGGGTTTGGAGATTAGTATTAGACTGATATCAATGAGTTTAACTTTGTGATGACTTGTGAGGTTCATGGCTTAATTAACAGATGAGTATTTTTTACAGGGAAGGCACCAACAAACTTTATTACTTAATTGGAATTGGTATTGTAATTCCTGCTCTAATATTTTTTACTTACGAAAGGTCGGCAATCCTAACCATTATCTTTTTTCTTGCATCAGTAGTGGTATGGATAAGCATTTTCTTTGAGTATCAATCAATCAAAAAACAGCGAATTAGTGACTTAGAAACCTTTGCTAAAAATAACAATTATCAATTTATTGTAAAGCCTCATTCTGAAGACATTACTCAATTTAAAAACTTTAAGGCAACTCAAAAAATTTTAATGCCCATGCATAGTCATTCATTTTTAAATCTACTGACTCCAATAGAAACAACTGGTTCAAGCCGTATTAATAATCCAAAAATTGTCACTGTCTCAACAACAGTCAATGCCGGTGAAAGTACTGCCACTTATTACACCCAAGTTTTTTTGTTTCAAATGAAGTCACAAATTCCTGTCTTTTACTTAGCTGGGGGAAAGCATTTTTTCTTTAGTAATTTGTTTAGAGATAAAAATATCTTTAGTGGCATCAAAGAATTGCAAGAAGTTGATATTAGAAAATTTGATTTTCCAGCAAATAGATACAAGCTTTACAGCTCTGATAAAGACATAAAGAACTTCTTCAGCAAAAGATTTATAGAATTATTAAATAGCGGATTAAAAAAGAAAAAGAAAACCCTTTACATGGAGTCTGATGGAAAGAATATTGTCTTTTTTGTTAAATATAAAAGACACACAGAGGAAGGAATTAAATTCTATATAAATCTTTTTCAGGTATTAATTGAATCGCTACAAATCGAGAATATAAATGAATAAATACCTACTACTTAGCTCACTAACTTTTTAAAGTAATCCAAAAATAGATGTTTGTAAGATTAAGAGAACACACACTGGAAGAAGAAGAAATGTTCCTATAAAGAATATAAATATACTATCGCCCTTAAATATGAATCCACTTACAACTCCATAAACCATCATAAATACAAATGCAGCCAACCAAAGTACTGCAGCTTCCACTACGCCATTATCAAAGCCATACATCATCAGAAATCCATACCAAGAAAATGTAGCAATCGGCATTAAGCATGCTAAGAATAATTGGAAAAGTTCACTGCTTCCCCTTATACCTGTTCTAGCAATTTGTTTAACCCACCTCTGCTGCTCAAATGCTGAAACTCTTTGAAGTGCAACAAGTATTAATATCAATGATTCAGGAAACATTTAAATAATGATAATATAAGCACATACATCAAGAAAAGGTGATTTCACCTTTACCAACCTGCCATAACTTCCGGCAAGGTGGTCAAAACGATGTGGCTTTCAGCAACTAAAGGAGGAATTATGAAAGACGCTAAACCAGAGGTAATAACTGTTGCCAAATATATTCATGCAATTTTTTACCAAGATGGAGAATTTGAAATCCGTTTTCAAACTATTCGAAATAGAAATAATGGAGAGATGATATTTGAATTTAATAAGTTCAAACGTATTAAATGCTGCCTCATTCAAGATGGTTTCAGGAATAAACCATCTACAGATACCTATAAAAACTATAAAGACTTTAGGTATATGATCGATTTGTATGGAAAAAATAGGGATATCCCAGCATGGCTTAAATCTCTAGCACTTTGGAAGTTTGATAAACCTACCAAGACTCGAATGGTAGAAGACCAAATAGGTTGTGTAACTTTCTTCAGGAAAGAGGAGTACTGATGTGGAGTACAAAAAAATAATTATCGATAAAGATACTTACATTAGATACGTCAATAGAGATGATTATGAATTACACATAAGAGCCTCAGGACCTAATGGTGCATGGGTGTATAAGTTTGAACGAGGTAATTTAAAGTGGAGGCAAAGGAGGAGTTATGGCTTTATTGCAAAACCTCATAAGGTTAAATGGATAGAATAAACTTATAATTTCTGTAATAGTTTGTATTAATAACTAA
>CAXFLH010000136.1:0-2535 GCA_964003875.1 uncultured Flavobacteriales bacterium
GGAGAGACGAAGGTATGGTTTCATTATTTAACCGACACGTGCGTTGGCATATGGATTGTGAAGGTGCTCGTGATTGGTTTGAGAAATTTTCTGCAGAGAGATATTTTCCCGAAGACTTAAATCAAGCAATTAGCCAAGCTATTCAGAGTAATAAGTCACTACCATGATCGATATAGTCGCTTAGCCGATATGTATTAGTGAATTTAAAAAAAATGGGGTGAAATTTTGAAAGATACTAAATACCAATGAGTTTTACTGCGACCTGTTTTGTGAAGAATGAAACTGCTATCACTTCATAGCTATATTGGTTTATGGAACAAAATTCATTTAATGCTTTAAATTCGTCTTGTTCCCAACTTGGGTTAATTATGAATTCATCAAAAATAAGAATAGTATCTTTATCTATGACTTGTTTTGAAAAATTTAAAGCACAAATGGTTGAGGAGTATAAATCTGCATCATAATTTATCACTGATGCTATAGGGCGACTTTCAGCAAAGAAGACCGGTAACGTATCTTCAAATTTACCTACAATAAATTCCCCACCTTCAATTTTAGGCACATTTCCATCACTTGAATAAGTGCCCTTCTTTTCAATATCACTTCCTATAAGCCAGTCTTCAGGTAAACCTGTAAATGTATCGAATCCATAGCCTTTTTTAAAAACCTTAATAAGATACTTAAACGATGAAGCCCTCCATACACCAAATTCATAGAAAGGCTTTGAAATTACGCTTCGTTTTACGATAGCGTCAAAAAAGTGCCACTTTTCAAAGTGCAATTCGGGGAGAGTAGGCAGGCTGAATACCCAAGCAAATGAACGTGAGTATGGATGTTGCCTCAATTCAGATTGCATCAATTCATCAAAGTTACTTCTGTCACCTTGATAGAACCTTAAGGCAGCCTTCGTCAATCTTGCCTCGACATAGTTTTCATCTACCTCCAAGCATTTATCAATCCAATATTCGGCGCTTTGTATAGTCTCTTGACTACCATATAGGTTCCAATAGGCAGTAGCTAAGTCAGGTTTCAACACTATCGCTTGCTTATAGCTGACTTCAGCTTCCGCCAATCTGCCAAGTTCTTTGAGCGTGTTGCCCAAATTGTTGTGGGCTTCAGCATAATCAGGCTTCAATGCTATCGCTTGGTTACAGCTGGCTTCAGCTTCATCCAATCTACCTAATTCTTTAAGCATGTTGCCATAGTTGTTGTGTGCTTCGGCTAGATCAGGCTCTAGCACTATTGCTTGCGCATAGCATGATTCTGCCTCTTCAAATCTACCCAAATCTTGAAGCGTGACACCTAAATTATAATGAGCGTCAGCATCCAGAGGAGATAAGGCGACTGCTTTTCGTTCGGCATCTGCGGCTTCAGATTTTCTTCCTGTTTTACCTAACACTGCGCCTAAAATTTTCCAAGCAGATACATTTTGAGGAAATTCTTGAGTAATGGATATCGCTAGGCTTTCAGCGTCACCAAATCGTCCGTTTTGGTAGTGCTCTAAAAGAGCACCAACCTGCTCCTGCGATGGATTATTAGCTCTCAAGTTAAATTTCTTTGCCTTCCTTTGCTTCTTTTGTTTTGCTAATTTCTTCCGCTTTTCCGACAACGACAGGCTTTTCTTTTTTTGCATGTTTTAAGAACCTAAAACTGAGAAAAATTACATTAAAACTCTATTCAATTATACCAACAGAAATAATATTGGTAGTTATGTTCTCTCTAATATCGGCATTTTTGTTGCAAACAGAAATCGGCAACATCCTGTCCATTAATAATTTCATACAAGTAGCTTGGCTCTTATGGTTATCATCAAAGGCAACATGCAGGCATATCTAGCTACCCCAAAAACCAACCTACATAGATTTGAGTAGTCGGGATGGCTTATGAGTTAGTTTGATTCAATATGCTAATGTGAAAGCCTTGTATTTATTTGAATTCAGGGGACTATATTAATCTCAGTGAGAAAGTCTGACATGATTTGATTCACCTCGTCTGGTGCTTCCTGCTGAACCCATATACAAAATTAATTGTCTTTTTATCAGTTACTTACAAACTTATTATCCCCAGTACCATACAAAGTACCATACAAGACTCAAACTCACTCTCTCATTTTATCGGCTGATTCTGCCTAATCTCACCTCCCGAAAACCCTTAATGGGTGGCCTTTAGGCGAACTAGGCAATACTGTCTTCATTATCGCTTTCATCGGTAGTTGGTTAACCTTGTGTAATAGCGGAGAAAAAGGTTTTAGATTACAAAAAGACGGTGAGGGTTGGTTTTACAGTATTCTTGGGCCAGCGTTTCTTGCTGCTATCCTAGGATTATGGACAGGCATTCTGACCGATTCTCTTTATCAAGGTCCTTCAACTGGGCGCGAACCTGCCCCTGACGCAACCGTCGATATATATAGGGATAGAAGATAAGTCGCTTATCTAGCCTTATCGTATTCAGAAAATAGGAAAGCGGTAACGGACTTCCGCACATGACTAGCTAGGGGCATATCATCTGGTTTGTTAGGTAAGATATTTCTATAGA
>CAXFLH010000137.1:0-2512 GCA_964003875.1 uncultured Flavobacteriales bacterium
GAGGACCGAATTGGGCAAATAACTGGTGTATTGCCCCTGTAATTGTAGACCCAGAAAAGGACGAGGTTTACTATACACCGCTATACTATATCATGGCTCATTTTAGTAAGTTTATTCGACCAGAGGCAAAAGTAATTGATGTCATAAAATCAGATGAAGAACTTATGGTAGCTGCTGCCAAAAATCCAGATGGAAGCATAGCGGTTGTCGTATTTAATGAAGGTACCACGCTAAAAAGTTTCAAATTAACTCATGATGGTTATAACAAAAATATAAGCATCAGCCCGCAAGCAATACAAACCATAATGATTTACAACAACTAAAACGAGTATCATGGACAACCCTTCCTTACAAAACAGAGTCCCATTAGGTCAAAAAATTGCTTTTGGCATCGGCATGTTTGCCAATCAAATGTTTCCTGCTATTCTTGGGATTTTTATGGTTGTCTTAGTTCAAGATTTAGGTTTTCCAGGTTGGATGTGGTCTCTTATATATTTTTTCCCTAGAATATTTGATGCTATTACCGACCCTATAATGGGTTTTATTTCCGATAATACGAAATCAAAATGGGGACGTCGTAAACAGTATGTTTTGGTAGGCGGTATTATTATGGGAGTTGCCTACATTTTTATGTGGCAGCTATTTAAGGAAAATTCATTACAATTTAATTTTTGGTATTTCTTTATATGGTCCATTATTTTTTATTCAGGACTTACTTTTTTTAGTGTACCCTATGTAGCTATGGGGTATGAAATGAGTGATGATTTTCACGAACGTACAAACATCATGGCTATTGCGCAATGGATTGGGCAATGGGCATGGGTGATTGCCCCATGGTTTTGGGTCATAATGTATGACACCGAGTGGTTTCCTTCAGCAGATGAAGCAGCAAGAGAACTCGCAATATGGGTAGTAATCCCTTGCGTAATTTGTGCGATTGTTCCAGCAATATTTATAAAGAGCAAATCTACCCTTAATGAAGATTATGAACCCTTGAGCATTGCTAACATTGGTGCTAGTCTTAGAAAAATTTATGACAGCTTTATCGAAGCATTTAAAATTAAAGAATTTAGAAAATTATGTGGTGCTACATTTTTTATATACAATGCCTTTATGGCTGTATCGTCCCTTACTTTCTTTGTCATTGTATATAAGCTTTTTAACGGCGATGCCGAAGCAACTGGTATTTGGGTATCACTGTTTGGATGCCTTGGTGCTTTGGGAACTACTTTTATCGTAATCCCCATTGTAGCTTGGTTATCTAAAAAAATGGGCAAGAAAAAAGCATTTATGGTATCGCAAAGTATATCTATTCTAGGGTATATTATGCTATACTTTTTATTCATTCCTGGAAAACCTTGGATGTATATTATCGCTCTTCCATTTTTTTCATTTGGTATTGGAAGTTTATTTACCATTATGATGTCTATGACTGCAGATGTAATAGACGTTGATGAGCTAAACTCAGGTAAAAGAAGAGAAGGAGTTTTTGGAGCGATTTATTGGTGGATGGTTAAAGTAGGCTTTGCCATAGCAGGAGCTCTTAGCGGTGTGATGATTGCTGCAGTGGGCTTTAATCCAGACTTAACCACGGTAGAGCAACAATCGGCAGTAGATGGACTGCATGCTTTTTTTTGTTTTTTTCCAACACTTGGAACATTGGCTGCGATGTGGATTATGCGCAACTATAGTATAGATGAGACTCGTGCCAATGAAATAAGAGCACTGTTGAAATCTCGGAAAGGAGAATCTTCAAATACCTACAAAAATTAAAGTAGGTTAGGTTGATGCATACTATCAATTTATTTACTCAACGCCCAAAACCAATGGAAGCGTATTATGTTAATCTTGTGAATTGTGAAGCTTTTTGGGAAGAGCTCCTTATTTTACTTTTCCTCAATTGATGAGTATTGAAAAATACACTATGTAGGAGACGATGGTTCACGATGGA
The DNA here is from genome assembly GCA_964003875.1 of uncultured Flavobacteriales bacterium. GTDB lineage: Bacteria > Bacteroidota > Bacteroidia > Flavobacteriales > UBA7312 > UBA8444. The sequence continues at coordinate 1,952 of CAXFLH010000137.1, forward strand.
AATTTGGGATAAAAATAAAAACCGTAAATACAAATAACAATGTCATATAGGGAGGGTATAGACTTTAAACTCGAAGAACTCGAACAACAATTTTATGAAGGAGTTGACTTGTCTGGGCACAAAACAGATGATTTAAATACCATGTGGAGAAATACCTTAGAAGCAGGAATGCATGGGATATGTTTTAGCCTATATGAAGACGGTCAAGAACCAGGAGATACGATAACAGTAAGTCAAGTAGAACGTCGTATAATGATTTTGAAGCCGTTTACAAAGTGGATACGTTCTTTTTCTTGTATTGAAGGAAACGAACACATTCCTCGTCTTGCCAAAAAACATGGGCTGCAAACAATGGTGGGTGCTTGGCTTGGAGATGATGATAAGAAAAACAAACAAGAAATAAAAGCTCTAATCGAGCTTGCCAACGAAGGTAATGTAGATATTGCGGCTGTTGGTAACGAGGTGCTCTATAGAAATGACTTAAGTCTTGACGAACTAATCGACTACATGAAAGAGGTTAGATCTGCAATTCCAGCACATATCCCTATAGGTTATGTAGAT
>CAXFLH010000138.1:0-2467 GCA_964003875.1 uncultured Flavobacteriales bacterium
CGCCAATCGAGGGATCAAGAGTAAAACCATTAACGCCATTTCCAGTAGTATAAACAAGCATAGTAGAAGAACCATAAATGACATAACCAGCAGCAACTTGTTCGGTGCCTTTGACAAAAAATTCATCTTTAGTCACTTCTTTGTTGGTATCTTTTCTCTTTAAAACATTGAAGATAGTGCCAACCGACACATTAACGTCTATATTAGACGAGCCATCAAGCGGGTCTATGCATACCAAGTATCTAGCTTCTTTGGACTCCAACCCATCAAGAATAATGATTTCTTCATTTTCTTCAGAAGTAATAGCCGCGCATTGACCGCCTGAGTTAAGTGCAGAAATAAAAGCCTCATTGGCATAAATATCTAGCTTTTTTACTGATTCACCTTGCACATTATCTTCACCTAATTCTTCAAGAATATCGACTAAACCTGCCTTATTTATTTCTCGATTTACGATTTTTGCTGCTATGGATATGTCATAAAGCAAACGAGTTAAATTACCAGTAGCTTCTGGTTTTAAAACTTGTTGTTCGGTAATAAATTCTGCTAGAGTAGTTATTTTAGCCATTGGGTGCTTAATTATTTAACAAATATCGAATTTTTAGACAAATAATTACGTTCAAAAATAATTAACTTTGGGCACTAGATTATGTTAGTTAAAATTAGAAAAGGTCAAAAAGCCGATTTGCCTTGTGTATTGGCACTTATTAAGGAACTTGCTGAATTTGAAAAGGCTCATGATGAGGTTAGTGTGACTTTAGAAGAACTTGAACAAGATGGCTTTGGAAAACATCCCTATTATTGGTTTATTGTAGCCGAACTTAAGGGAGAAATTATTGGACTGTCTTTTTATTTTATTCGCTATTCGACTTGGAAAGGGCGTTTTTTATTTTTAGAAGACTTTGTGGTAAAGGAGGATTTTCGTGGTCAAGGAATTGGAGCGCAATTGTTTGAGGAAACAATTCGTATTGCTCAAAGATTAGAGGTTAAAGGTATGGTTTGGCAAGTATTAGATTGGAATGAAGATGCCATACGTTTTTATAAAAAATATGAGGCTTCTATACATACAGAATGGCTAAATGGAAAACTTAGCAAGGAACAGTTAAATACATTTGAATAAAATGAAAGTATATAAGTTTGGAGGGGCATCTGTAAAGGATGCTGATGGTATACGTAACATTAGTCAACTCCTACTTAATGAAGGCGAAGAATCTCTTGTTATTGTTATTTCAGCTATGGGTAAGACGACCAATATGCTAGAAAAAGTAGTCAATGATTATTACGACAGAAATACCCCAAATCTCGATGAAGTCAAGCATTATCATTATGCTATTTTAGAAGAGTTGTTTGACAAGTCACATTCGATTTTTGATGAGGTTAATAATCTATTTGTCGAGATAGAATGGGCTACAGAAGATGCACCAACTTCGACTTATGATTATGAATACGACCAGATTGTATCGGTTGGCGAATTGTTGTCCACGAAAATAGTGAGTGCCTTTTTGGAGCAGGAAGGTTTTACCAATAAATGGTTAGATGCTAGAGATGTAATTCGTACCGATAATACCTATAGAAACGCCCGTATAGATTGGCAATTAACACAGCAACAAATTGTTAAACATATTTCTAATAATGGGGTATTTTTGACTCAAGGTTTTATTGGTTGTACTACAGAAAATTTTACAACTACTTTAGGGCGTGAAGGTTCAGATTTTACAGCTGCTATTATAGGTTTTACTTTGGACGCTGAAGAAGTAACTATCTGGAAGGATGTGGAAGGTATGCTTAATGCTGACCCTCGTTACTTTGACGATGCTAAGTTATTACATCAGCTATCCTTTGCTGAGGCTATTGAGTTAGCCTATTTTGGAGCAAAAGTTATACACCCCAAAACCATACAGCCCTTGAAAGAAAAAAACATATCACTAAGGGTTAAGTCTTTTCTCAATCCTAAAGAGGAGGGGACTATCATCTTTGAAGATGCAGAAATGAAACCCTTTATGCCTTCTTTTATTATCAAGGAAAATCAAATATTGATTTCTATTTCTGCCAATGATTTATCTTTCATCGTGGAAGACCATTTGAGTTATATTTTTTCGCTTTTTGCTAAATATGGACTAGCTATTAACATGATGCAAAACTCGGCAGTAAGTTTTTCTGTTTGCGTAGATAACGATTCTCAAAAAATATTGCCTCTCATTACTGAACTAAAAGAAGGTTTTAAAGTTCAATACAACGACCAATTAACACTCTGTACCATTAGACACTACGACCAAGCTGCCATAGATAAAGTGGTGGATGAAAAAAGTATACTAGTAGAACAAAAAAGCCGACAGACTATTCAGTTTGTATTTTCCAATTAGTTACCTTTTAAAAATCTTGTGGTCTATTTCTCAAAACTTTGAATTGAACTCAATTCCTAAAGGAACTTATTTCTTGAATGTTAAGAATGAAAGAAATTGTCTTG
>CAXFLH010000139.1:0-2440 GCA_964003875.1 uncultured Flavobacteriales bacterium
ATCGCGCCTCGTTTGGGACGAGGAGGTCGCAGGTTCGAATCCTGCCACCCCGACACTTAATAACCGGAATAAAAAAAGGGTTTGATAATTATCAAACCCTTTTTATTTGCCATATTTTTTGACTTGCTATTGTAAAATTAACTTTTCGCTAGAGGTTATATTATTAGTATTAATGAAAAGGTTATAGATACCTTTGGGATATGAAAACAAATCCAAAATCATAGTATGATTTCCATTCGTATTTAACTTATAGCTTAAAATTTTCTCACCAATAAGATTGGTCACATTAACATCAATAATGCCATTGGAAATAAATTCTAATGTAAAGCTATCGTAAGACGGATTAGGGAATATATTGAGATTAAATTCTTCTTCCATTATCGAAGAAATATCTTGACATTGTTTTTCACATTCTTCTAAGCTTGAGTACTCTCCTGTCCCATCGTTTAAGACCCCACATACACCATTATCACATCTCCAACTTTCATTTGTTGACGAACAGTTTTGTAAACAATCGTTTATAGTAGAGAATTGACCACTACCATCACTAGGGTCAATACAAACATTGTCAACACAATTAAAACTAATCACTTCATCATCATCGCAAATGCCGTCATTATCAAAATCGTTATCAATAATAACGCCATCTTCACAACTTTCGCAAATACCATCTAGATACACGCAAGATGAATCACTAATAGTTGCATAGTTAGAATAATTACAAGCTAAAGTATCTAAACATCCATAAACATCATCACAACTTACTGAGAGTTGCCAATTGTAGAAGTAATAAAAATAACTTTGAGGGTTTGAAGTGGTATTGGCAGTAATACTGATATAATCCAAAATATTGATAGGAAAAATACTTGAATCCACATCATTATTTCTATACAAGCCTTGATTATTCCCTATTACACCAATTTTGTAATCGTTACCAGCTACTATATCATAATCTAGAAATAATGTATTCAATCCCTCATTTAGAAAAAAGTTTGAACTAAAAATCTGTACATCATTGACATCTAATATTTCAATTTCTACCACAAATGAAGTTTGGGCATATACATCAACAGAATTGATAGTTACATCTTCTACACAATTAAATACCATATCAAATTCATCATTGGTATGAAAACCTCCAACACCATAAGTTAGATTATCTACGGCACCGCCGTTGGCAACTAAGACATTAGCTGTAGAATCGTAATTTTCTGATAATGGATTAGTACAACCTAATTCTGGCATAATGCAACTTCCATCGTCTTGACAAGCATCTGAATTAAAATTCAAAGCTGTTGGCTCAGTACAACCTCCTACGTAACAACAGTTAAAATCATCGAATAAAGCCTCTGAATTAAAATTTAAAGCCGTAGTATCAGTGCAGCCACAATCATCACCAAGTTTAAATTTAATCAAATCATTAAAGTAAATCTGATTAATCCTATCATAACCTGAAGTGAAATATAAATCACAATTAATCATAAAACAACCGGGTGCCCAACGTGCATTACCTGGGTGAGATTCTAATTGTACCCAACTATCTGTTTGAGGTGTATATTCCCATAGTTCACCATTATCCAATGGACCATGGTCATCACCATCACCACTTAGCACATAGCCCTTACCATTGTAAGAAAATTGTGTTCCCGCTACTCTACCCTCAGAAGGAAATTCATTTAAAGTTATCCAACTATCCGTTGTAGCATCGTATTTATAAAGGTCATTATATACATTGATAGCACCATTTATACTATTGCCATGCCCAAAGCCTACATAAGGAATACCATCTATACCGAAATAAAAAGGATGGTGTCTAACACCAAAATCAAAATCGGCTTTTTGCGACCAACTATCAGAAGGGATATCGTACTCCCACCAATCGCCTAAATTTGCAGTATTACTTCCTAGACCTACATAAACTTTATCGTCTACTAGTATTAGTGCTGGGTGACTTCTTCCTGCAGATGGAAAATTAGCCAATTGTGTCCATTGATTATTGGGAATATCATAAGCCCACCAATCAGTAGGATAATCGGAATTGAATTTACCAAATCCGACATATGCAGTCGTATTGTTGGAAACGCCATAAGCGTAACCTCGAGGACCACCAGGAAAATTATCGATTTGCTCCCAACTTTCTGTTTGAGCATCAAATCTGTAGGCATCTTCTAAGTACTCTCCTAAACCATTTTGTCCTGCCATAACGAAACCATATCTATCATTAGAAAATGTAACTGGATGATGTCGGCTATCAGCATTATAGGATGGACTAGACTGCCAATTTTGGGCAAATGTAACCGACGAAAAGACCATCATTAAAATAAGAAAAATAAGAGGAAAATACTTGAAATTCACTTGAATTAGGGTTAGTTAGTAATGAGGTACAAAAATACTGATTTTTGAACTGACAGAGTGGTTTCATGCTAAATCGCAATTCTCA
>CAXFLH010000140.1:0-2379 GCA_964003875.1 uncultured Flavobacteriales bacterium
TCAGGTAACTACTCAAATTGAACACTACGATAACCTAGCTGCCCTTTTTGACAACATGAAACGTATCAACAATATTTTGATAGACTTATGCCGTGATGTTTGGACTTATGTTTCAATGGATTATTTCAAGCAAAAAATTAAAAAAGGAGAAGTTGGCTCTTCAGCAATGCCACATAAAGTGAACCCAATTGATTTCGAAAATGCAGAAGGAAACTTTGGTATCGCTAATGCTATTTACGAACACCTTGCTGCTAAACTTCCAATCTCTCGTTTACAAAGAGACTTGACTGACTCTACCGTTTTAAGAAATGTGGGTGTTCCAATAGCACACAGCATTTTAGGTTTCAAATCGATGCTGAAAGGACTGAATAAGCTCATCTTAAATGAAGAAGCTATTGCAGCAGACTTAGAAGCCAACTGGGCTGTTGTAGCAGAAGCTATTCAAACTGTTTTAAGAAGAGAAGGATATCCTAAGCCATACGAAGCTTTGAAAGGACTTACCAGAACTAATGAGGCTATCAATCAGCAAAGCATTGCTAATTTTATTGATACATTAAACATTAGTGATGAATTGAAGGCAGAACTGAAGCAAATTAACCCTTCAAACTATACAGGAATCAAGTCGCTTTAAACGACTTTGTACTTCGACAGGAAGTCATCCCAGTTCCAAACAAAGTGCGAAAGCAAATTCGCTAGCTCTTGTAGAAATACAGGGTTAGGTTCATTCTGATTTTTCAGCAATTTACCTTGATAATCATTCAAGTTGTATTTGATAAAGATGCTTCTAGCCATGGCTTTTTCTAGCTTGGATGATTCTTCATATTGCTCGGCAAAAAAACTTTCATAATCAACAATCATATCTCGGACCACCTCTTCTTCATCCTCAGCTAAAAAATGAATAATTTCCTGAGCGCAAGCGTTATGTAATGAATCTACTACATCATCATCAAAAAAGTCAGATAATCGATGATTATTAGCTGCAAAAATGATCATTAAAAACCACTTCACATCTTTTGTTTGTAAATTTGGACTTTCCTCAAACTTTCTGTTATCATTTACAAAACCTATGATTTCCAGAAAACCATTATCAACTACTTCAAAAAGAGTGTTAGCATATAGTTTTGCCAATTTATCAACTGAAATTTTCTCTTTCTTACTGAAACCAAACAAATTCATCATAACTATGATAGCTTAAAATGTTTTTCTGCCATAACTTTCACCTCATCTCCAATAGCTAAACAGGCTGTCGCTGCAGGTGAAGGAGCATTTAAAACATGAATACTATTGTCTTTATATTCTATTTTGAAATCTTCATAAACATCACCATCATTAGCGAGCGCAATAGCCCTAACACCACTTCTCCCCGGCTCAATATCATCCATTGTTATTGAAGGTATCATGCGATTTAGTTCCTTCAAAAATAATCTTTTTGAGAAAGCACGCCTATATTCTTTTAATCCAAATCTCCAGTGCTTGAAAAACAGCTTCCAAGTTCCAAAATATAACAAGGCTTCAATCGTGTCTTTTAAATTGAAGTCCACTTTTCCATAACCCTCTCTTTTAAATGTAAAAACAGCATTAGGTCCACATTCAATTGTACCATCAGTCATTCGGGTAAAATGCACTCCTAAAAATGGGAATTCTGGATTCGGAACAGGATAAATTAAATTACGAACTTTCTTTTTTCCTTGCTCACTTAAATCATAATAATCGCCACGAAATCCAACAATTCGAACGTCAAGGTTCACATTATCTTTTCTTGCCAATCGATCAGAATGGAGCCCTCCACAAAAAATAAGTTTTCGTGCAGAAAAAGCCCCTTGCGAAGTATGTATAAACGATATCTCGCCTCTATCAAAATATTTAACCTCACAAGAGGTTTTAATGACGCTGTTTGGATTTATTTCTTTGATTAAGTCTGCCAACTTATTAGTAACACCTACAAAATCGATGATACCAGATTCAGGAACCCAAAGTGCGGCAATTCCTTCTACATAAGGCTCAATCTCTTTTAGTCGCTTAGTATCAATTTTCTCAACACCCTCTAAGCCATTGGCTTTTCCTGTTTCATAGATTTTATCCAAACGAGGCAGCTCATCTTCAGAAACTGCTACCACCACCTTACCACAAACATCATGTTTGATATTATGTTCCTTGGCAAACGCAACCAATTGTTTACGACCGTTCACACAGTTTTTTGCTCTGTATGAACCGGGTCTATAATACAATCCTGAATGAATAACTCCAGAATTTCTGCCTGTTTGATGAGCTGCAAGGTGGTCTTCTTTTTCAAAAACTACAATTGATAAATGAGGATACGATTTTTGAAGTTTATAAGCTGAAGCCAACCCTACTATCCCCCCTCCTACAATAGCAATA
>CAXFLH010000141.1:0-2358 GCA_964003875.1 uncultured Flavobacteriales bacterium
TCCATATACGAGGCACTCCTAAAAATGCTGTTGGCTTGGTATCGGCTAAATTTTGTGCAAAAGTATCTAAGCTTTCGGCGAAGGAAACCATACCACCAGAATATAAACTTCCCATTTCTACTAACAATCGTTCAGCAATATGACATAAGGGTAGGTATGAGAAAAAACGTTCTTCTGTGGCCAATCCTAAAAGAGGTACGGCATTAGAAGTTGTAAAAGAAAAATTGTAAAACTTATGCATAACTCCTTTGGGCATACCAGTAGTTCCTGAAGTATAGATGATGGTTGCCAATTCGTTAGGATCACGCACAACATTCTCAGTTACAGGTTCTACATCTTTTATCAAATCGTCCCAAACAGAATAACCCTCTTCACTATAAAAAGGAAAAGCTATACAAGGCAATTCTTTAGGAACGCCAGGGCGCATACTTTCAAAGTCGTCTAATTTACCAACGAATAACAATTTAGCCTCACTGTGCTCTAAAATTTGTGTGATAGTTTCTGCTTTTAGATTAGGATACAAGGGCACCGAAACGTGTCCAGCCATCATAATAGCTAAATCAGAAATAATCCAATGGGCACAGTTTTTTGATAGAATAGCTATTTTACTGTTAGCAGGAAAATCCAAGGATTTTAAATAAGCTGCCATCTTTCTGACTTGTGTAGCCGTTTCCGACCAAGTCCAATGGTGCCATTCGCCATTTATGGGTTGGCGCATATATAATTTATTGGGCGTTTCTTTCTCCCAATGGTAAAACATCTCTAGTGGTGACTTGTAATCTTGCATAGATACTTATATTTAATGGCTTCAAATATAAACTTTTTACAATACTCATTTCAGAGCCAAATTAATTTTGAATTAAAAAATTACAAATCCAACTATAAGTAAGGTTTTCATAATTTAATAGGAATAATTCATCTAGTTGTAAATCTATTTAATAAATGCTCACTCATTTCTTAAAATTTTAATAAAAAAAAAGGGCTCAAGAACTTAGTCTTGAACCCTAATTAAATTATAAGCTAGTTTTACTACTGCACTCTAAAATCGAATTTTTCACTTGCTAAGTCTTGGTTTGCTTTAACGATTTTTTGTTTCATTTTCATCTTAAAATCTACCATTCTTGCATGTAATGCATCATCAGAAGTTGATAAAATTTGTCCTGCTAAAATACCCGCATTGTAGGCTGCATCTAAACCTACAGTCGCTACAGGAATCCCTGGAGGCATCTGTAAAATTGATAATATGCTATCCCAACCGTCAATAGAGATTGAAGAACGACAAGGCACACCGATAACTGGTACTGTAGCAAAGGCAGCAACTACCCCTGGCAAATGAGCTGCACCACCGGCACCAGCAATTATAACCTTAATGCCACGTGCATGAGCATTGGTGGCAAACTCCTCTACCTTTTCAGGCACACGGTGAGCTGACAAAGCATTTATCTCAAAAGGAATTTGCATACTATTTAAAAAATCGGCTGCTTTACGCATTACGGGCATATCTGATGTGCTACCCATTATTATACTAACTACTGCTTTCATTATTATTTATTAGATGTTATTTATTCAGCTGCGAATTTAAAAAAAAGAGAGAATATATTTATAAAAAAAAATTAAGATTAAGCTTAAACACTTTATACTTAATGCATTGCTCTATATCGTGCTAATTGTTGTAAATTAGCAAATATTTAGGAATGGTACAACTACACGACAAAACCTTTGAACCCTACCTTTCGGAGTTTGAAATTCAAGAAATCGTAAAGGAAATGGCACATAAAATGGGAGTTTTGAAAGATGAAAAGCCCCTATTTATTATCATTTTGAAAGGTTCTTTTATTTTTGCGTCTGATTTAGTAAAAGCCCTCGATTTCGATGTCGAGCTATGTTTTATGCAGCTCAAGTCCTATAATGGTACACAAAGTAGTGGTAAAATCAAAAACATTATGGGAATTCCCCAACAAATAAAAGGACGAACATTATTAGTCGTAGAAGATATAATAGACACAGGAAATACATTAGAATACCTCAACCAACACTTATTGGCAGAACAACCACAAAAGATTTACTATGCTAGTTTGTTACTTAAACCTAGCGTCTATAAAAAAGACCTAGCTATTGACTTTGTAGGAAAAGAAATACCCAACGAATTTGTAGTTGGCTATGGCTTAGATTATGAAGAATTAGGAAGAACCTTAACACAAATTTATAAACTCAAAATCTCATAATATGCTCAATATCGTATTATTTGGACCCCCAGGTGCAGGAAAAGGCACACAATCGCAATTACTAATAGACCAATATCACTTGATACATCTCTCTACTGGCGATATTCTAAGAGGCGAAATTGCTCAAGGCACT
>CAXFLH010000142.1:0-2239 GCA_964003875.1 uncultured Flavobacteriales bacterium
CGGTAACTATACTACTAAGTTTATGGATACTTTTGAGCTTAAGTAGTAGAAATAAATATTATGAAAAGAGCCTTAGGGCTCTTTTTTTGTGTGTTAAGCTGTAGTGGCTACTTTCTTAACGCCAACAATTTGTTGTATGGTCTCTACAATAGCCTGTGTATCGTAGTTGCACTCGCGCCACAGTTCGGCTTGAGTACCGTGCTCAACATACTTATCAGGGATACCCAAACGCTTGATTTGGGCTTGATAATTATGGTCTGCCATAAATTCTATAACAGCACTACCAAAACCGCCTTGTATACAACCGTCTTCTACGGTAATAACTTTACTATGCTTTTTAAAGATTTGGTGCAATAGCTTTTCGTCCAAGGGTTTTACAAAACGCATATCGTAATGGGCAATACTATAGGTTTCTAATTCTTCAATGGCTTTTACAGCAAAATTACCAACATGCCCTATAGTTAGAATAGCGACCTCATCTCCATCGCTTAGCTTTCGCCCTTGTCCTACAGAGATTTCTTCAAATGGCGTCTGCCAATCTACCATAACGCCTTTACCTCTAGGATAACGAATAGAGAAAGGGCCCTGGTTAGGTAATTGTGCTGTGTACATCAGATTGCGTAGTTCTTGCTCATTCATAGGTGCAGAAACTACCATATTAGGAATGCATCTGAAGTACGCCATATCATAAACCCCGTGGTGTGTTGGTCCGTCAGCACCAACTAATCCACCTCTATCCAAACAAAAGACTACATTAAGGTTTTGGATGGCTACATCGTGTACTACTTGGTCATAAGCCCTTTGCATAAAGGAAGAATAAATATTGCAATAAGGCACCATACCTTGTGTAGCTAATCCTGCTGAAAAAGTAACAGCATGTTGTTCGGCAATACCTACATCAAAAGCACGCTTGGGCATTTCTTCCATCATCATACCTAAAGAACAACCCGTAGGCATAGCCGGGGTAACACCCATTATTTTATCGTTTTCCCTAGCTAACTCGATTATGGTCTTACCAAAAACGTCTTGGTATTTTGGTGGCTCTGGACTTGAAGAAACACTTTTAATAATTTCTCCTGTATTTTTATCAAATAGCCCTGGTGCATGCCACTTGGTAGGGCTACCTTTTTCTGCTGGTTCGTAGCCTTTGCCTTTCTTAGTCAGGCAGTGCAATATTTTTGGGCCAGGAATATCTTTTAAGTCGTTTAGTACCTTAGACAGGTGTACTACATCGTGACCATCTACAGGTCCAAAATATCTAAAGTTCAAAGACTCGAAATAGTTGCTTTGCTTGAGTAATGCCGACTTAATAGCGTTTTCTAACTTAGAAGCTATAGATTGGGCATTCGGTCCAAATTTGCTGATTTTACCTAAAAGTTTCCATACATCATCTTTCACTTTATTGTAAGTGTGAGATGTAGCAATATCAGTAAGGTATTCTTTCAAGGCCCCTACATTGGGATCAATTGACATGCAATTGTCATTAAGAATAACAAGTAGGTTTGAGTTTTCTATACCAGCGTGGTTAAGACCTTCAAAGGCCAATCCTGCCGTCATAGAACCGTCACCAATAACAGCTATGTGTTGTTTGTCTTTTTCACCTTTGTGGTTAGAGGCCACTGCCATACCTAAAGCCCCGGAAATAGATGTCGATGAATGACCGACACCAAAGGTATCGTATTCGCTTTCCGAACGCTTAGGGAAACCACTAATTCCTTTGTAAATTCTATTAGTATGAAATCGGCCTTTTCTTCCAGTTAGGATTTTATGTCCGTAGGCCTGATGCCCAACGTCCCATACTAATTGGTCGTAGGGCGTGTTGAAAATATAATGTAAAGCAACCGTCAGTTCTACTACGCCTAAACTAGCTCCGAAATGCCCTCCCTTAGTAGAAACGACATCGACAATGAACTGTCTAAGTTCGTCACAGACCTGTGGCAAGTCTGAGGACTTAAGCTGTTTGAGGTCTTGTGGAATATTAATATTTTCTAGTAAAGACAAAGTGTTCAATTTAAGGTACAAATATACATATTTTCAAAACGAACTCCTATTGTAAAAATAGCCTATTATTTCTGTAAAAAATACACTAGGCTTTATTTATCAACTTATTTTTTAGCTTATCGAATAATAAGTACAGTACTGGCACAATGACTAGTGTTAAAAAAGTTGCAAAAGTCAAACCAAAAATAACTGTCCATGCCATTGGCCCCCAGAATATAGCGTTATCGCCGCCAAAGAA
>CAXFLH010000143.1:0-2190 GCA_964003875.1 uncultured Flavobacteriales bacterium
AATCGAAGAACGAAAGTTGAACCTTGCACAAATGCCCAATCGAAGCCGTTCAGCCCCGCTTTTGGCAATACCTTGTTACCGGCTGGTGTTCTGTCTGCCAGTCTTTGCAAACCATTGTCAGTATTGAGTTTTTGTTTCATTGTCAGGTCGGTTGTGTGTTGCATTTTGCGTTTTTTACTTTTTTAAAGGATCGGGAATTTTTTAAAACAATCTTGTATTGAGTCGGCTTTGCAAGCTCTTTGCCAAAGCGTTGGCTAGTGTGGCTTTGGCAATATGCTTGCAATTGCAGAACTTTAATAATTCAATGATAGTCCAACTCCAAAGCCCATATCGCTATCATAGTGGGTACGTATACCTATATTCTTATTAATGATATACCTAAGTTCTCCCATATACTCAAAATCAGTATTGACCAAAAAGCCACCTCTTAACCTTTTTGAAATAGGAATATCTTCACGCATCAACGATAAGCGCACTATACCATCGTGATATACCTCTGCCTGAAAATTAACAAGCATAGGTAGTGTATAGACAACTCCAAGACTTACGGCACTCCTGCTGTCTTTTTTGTTGGTTTGCCCAAAAATATTTTTTTCATGCTCGTCGATACCCATTTTACGATATCGCCAGTCAAATCCTATGAACGGCATCAGCCATTGCATTTTACCGATATATCGTCCTAAATGGGTTTCTACTTCATAGCCGTGCATACTATTATAGCCTAAACGCCATTCTGTTCCTAATTGGTAGCGTGCATTCATTAGCATAGCTTCTCCATCATTACCATTGGTTGCAAAATCGTTTTGTGCCATAAAATGAGGCATATTGCTTTCTCTTTGCAATTTTTTATAGGCTTTTGCTTTATCGGGTAAATAGGGATTTTTGTAATCTCCAACTTCAAACACCCTGTTCATTCCTGCCATCATATGATAAAGAATATGGCAATGGAAAAACCAATCGCCTTCTTCGTTGGCTAAAAACTCAATGGTATTTGTTTCCATAGGCATGATATCCAACACATTTTTAAGCGGCGATTTTTCGCCTTTTCCGTTTATCACCCTAAAATCAAATCCGTGAAGATGCATTGGATGACGCATCATGGAATTGTTATAGATGGTAATCCGTAATATTTCTCCTTTTTTTACAGGTATTTTGTCAGTTTCCGAAAGTATTTTATTATCCATGCTCCATACATAACGGTTCATGTTGCCAGTAAGTGTGAATTTCAACTCTTTTACAGGCGCATCATTTGGAAGAGAGGTGTTATAAGGTGATTGCAACATAGCATAATTTAATGTTTTGATGTCTCCCAAGGCATTAGCGTTGTAACGGTTAGCGTCGTTATCCATGTCCATACCCTCATGCTTACTGTGGTCTGCTTTTTTTGTTGCATCTCCGGTAATTTCGGGATACATCACTACATTCATGTCCATTTGGTTAAGGCTCATCTTCATGCCCATATCGTCCAAATCGCCATTCATTTTCATCATATCATTCATCATCTTCATCCCCTCGAAATACTTCAATCGTGGGAGCGGGGAAATAAGCTGTTTGACCCCATCACCTATAAATAAACTCGCAGATTGTGTCCTGTCTTCGGTTGTTGCTAATAACTCGTAAGCCAAACCATCTTGAGGGATAGTCACTACAATATCGTAAGTTTCAGAAACGGCAATGATTAACCTGTCCACCTCTACAGGCTCAACATCATTCCCATCACTCGCTACTACTGTAATTTTTCCTCCAGCATACCTTAGCCAGAAATATGAAGACGCCCCTCCATTGGAAACACGCAATCTTACTTTGTCGCCTGCTTTTAGCTTTTTACCATCAATTGTTTTCAAATCGGTGCTATGGCTACCATTTATTAGGATTTTATCATAGTAAACGTCACTGACATCCATCGCCAGCATCCGCTTCCACTCGTTGGTGAGTTTTGTTTTGAAATGTCCTTCTCTAATAGCTTCTGCATAAGACTGTGTTGCATTTTTTTTGATGGCAGCCCAATCATTGGCATAATGCAACATTCGGTTGATGTTATTGGGGTTTAGATTTGTCCATTCGCTTATAATAATGGGAACGGTTGGTAAATCATCTATTCCTTTTCTAAAGGTTTTATCATCATCCTTTTTCTTATCACCTAACAATTCGTTTGTACGAGCAGACTCTTCATAAATCTTTTCTAATAAA
>CAXFLH010000144.1:0-2175 GCA_964003875.1 uncultured Flavobacteriales bacterium
TTCAGGTAATTACCTACTTATCGTATTTCCGGAAAATCAAAGAGACCATCCTATCCTTAGTCAAAGAATGATGATAATGGACGAAAAAGTATCGGTTAAAGGAAGTGTCAAACGAGCCACAGATTTAGAACAACGCAACTACCAACACGAAATAGACTTTAGCATACATCATAGCGGCTATGAGATAGACAATCCATTTGGTGATATTATGCCAATAATTACTCAAAATTCTAGATGGGACAATGCCATTAGTGGCCTACAAGCTGTATTTGTAAAAGATGATGAAATCGTTTACGACTACGAAGACGAAAACCTCTTTGACGGCGGTAACGAATACCGATTTTTTGACATACAAAGTTTGCGTTACCTTTCTGAACGATTAGCCGATATTAGCTTTAAAGCCGATACTCACAAAGTAGTATTAAGATCTGACGAGGCTAGACGTTTTCAACGTTACTCGGGTTTAGTACAAGACATCAATGGTAAGCGTTTGATACGAGTACAAGAAGGCTCAAGAAATGCCATAGAAGCCGATTATGCTTTGGTACGTTTTACACTTCCATACGAGCACGAAATTAGTCATGGCGACCTTTATGTTTTCGGACAAATTAGCGACTATGGTTTTCCAGAAAGTCATCGTATGACTTACAATGCAGAAAAAAACTATTATGAAGCCAATATATACCTCAAACAAGGCTATTATAATTACGAATACGTTCTTAAAAAATACGAAGGTGGTAACATCAACAGATTCATAGAAGGCACTCATTACCAAACTGTAAACGATTATCATATATACATTTATCACAGACCAACAGGAGAATCATACGACCAGTTGATAGGAATTCAAAAACTGACTTCAAAAGACTTGTTATGATGGTATATTCCTATAAATTTGCACTAATTACTAAATAAACTAAAAAAATATGTCAAAAGGCGTTTTTAATGTACCCGTAGCTACTAACGAGCCCGTAAAATCTTACGAGCGAGGTAGTGCTGAAAGAGAAGAATTATTGAGCACATACCAAGCTATGTATAATTCAACCACAGATGTACCACTATACATTGGGGGTGAAACAATTCACACTTCAGAAAAAATCAATATGGTTCCTCCACATGATCATCAACATGTTTTGGGACAATATAGTATGGCTACTGCAGAACACGTCAATATGGCTATTGATGCGGCCTTAGCGGCTAGAGAGGAATGGGCGGCTATGCCTTGGCACCAAAGGGTAGCTATCTTTTTAAAAGCTGCCGATTTATTAGCTGGACCATTCAGAGCAAAAATTAATGCTGCTACTATGTTAGCACAATCCAAAAACGTCTTTCAAGCCGAGATAGATGCCGCTTGTGAACTCATAGACTTTTTCAAATTCAATGCAGAGTACGTAACTCAATTGTATGGTGAGCAACCCGAATCTGCACCAGGCATGTGGAACAGATTAGAACACAGACCATTAGAAGGTTTTGTATTAGCTATTACACCTTTTAACTTCACTTCTATCTGTGCTAACTTATGTGCTGCACCTGCTATGATGGGTAATGTAATTGTATGGAAACCGGCTGGCACTCAAGTATATTCTGCTAAGGTCATAATGGATTTGTTCAAGGCAGCAGGACTACCTGATGGCGTTATTAATTTAGTAACAGTAAGCGGTCCTGTTTTAGGCGATGTGGTATTCAATCACAAAGATTTTGCGGGCTTACATTTTACAGGTTCTACTGGCGTATTCAGACACCTTTGGAAAACCATAGGCAACAACATAGAAAAATACAGAAGCTACCCAAGAATAGTTGGCGAAACAGGTGGTAAGGACTTTATCGTAGCTCACGAATCGGCAGTTCCTGCTGAAGTGGCTACAGGTATTTCAAGAGGTGCTTTTGAATACCAAGGACAAAAATGTTCGGCTGCTTCCAGAGCCTATATCCCTTCTAATATTTGGGAAGAAGTCAAAACACAAATTGTGGCAGATGCTAACTCCTTTAAAATGGGAAGTCCTGAAGACCCTTCAAACTTCATCAATGCTGTCATAGACGAAAAAGCATTCGATAGAATTGCACAATACATTGACTACGTCAAGGAACAATCTGATGCTGAAATTATTGTTGGAGGTGGATACGATAAATCTAAAGGCTACTTTGTAGAACCAACGGTTATTGTAACAACAAATC
>CAXFLH010000145.1:0-2035 GCA_964003875.1 uncultured Flavobacteriales bacterium
CAAATATGCGTAACATTATGGAACGCTGCCCATTAAATAAACTGGTTATTTTGGTGTCAGAAAATCCATCTTCAACAGTCCCAAGGTCTTTAATTCTTAAAGTACTCCCATCAGATTGTTTTAAAACCGGTATCGCTTCAAAGTCACTTTGCTTATAGGCTTTTGCTTTTGTACGTATAAGGATTTCTCCTTCTTCAGATTTAATAATGCCTCCAGGAATATCAACAGCTTCTGAGCGGATTGCTTGAGCAACGGTCTCTAAAGTAATGTTATATTCATTGAGGGTGTCTTCTGAGATGAATATAGATATCTCTAATTCTGGATAGGCTTTAATATCCACTTGGCTGATGCCTTCTTGGAAATTTAGTTCATCTTTAATATACTCCGCAACTTGCTTTAATGTAAGTGGGTCTGTATCGCCATAAATAGCTAAAGAAATGACTTCATTGCGGATATTGATTTCTTCTATACGAGGCTCTTCTGCCTGTTCAGGAAAATTATTAATCGTATCGATTTCTGATTTGATCTGGTCCCGTATATTTTT
The DNA here is from genome assembly GCA_964003875.1 of uncultured Flavobacteriales bacterium. Taxonomy (GTDB): domain Bacteria; phylum Bacteroidota; class Bacteroidia; order Flavobacteriales; family UBA7312; genus UBA8444. Next base: position 545 of record CAXFLH010000145.1, read on the forward strand.
TTTGTCGTAGCCACGTTGCACTTCAACAACAACTGTTCCGATATTTTCTGAAGCATAGGCATTGATTTTTTTAATGCCTTCAATGCTTTGTATACGGTCTTCTATCAGTTCTATGATTCCTGTCTCAACTTCACTCGGTGCTGCACCTGGGTAAACGACATTAATTTTTATCGTGTCCAAATCCAAATTAGGGAACAGCTCTAGCTTCATTGTTGAAGCGATAAAAAATCCAGCAATGATTATAATACCAGCAAGCAAATTGGCGGCTACACCATTTTCTGTAAACCAACGAATCATTATTTTGCTATGGGTTTTACAGCCATATTTTCAACAAAGTAGGCGATAGGGCTTACGACAATCTTTTCAACCGCATCCAGTCCTTCCTTGATAATGACGGACTCTTTATTTTTATGAATCACATTTACTTTTTTCTTAATCAAGCGATTGTCTTCATTTATCGTATAAACGTATTCATTGTTTCGAAGCGCTACATTGGGGATAGTGAATGCAGACTCAATGATCTGACCTTCAATTTTGGCGATGAGGAATTGGCTGCGTTGCAGGGGTGATTCATATAAAGTATCTTCTTTAGAAAAGGCCTTAGGAATTTCTCCGACACAGTAGAATAGGCGATTTTTATTATTTAGAGTCGCCTCAATCCGACTAATAGTCCCTTCGGCTAATAAGGCATTAGACGAGGCATGGTAGAATCGGACTTTGTTTATATTCGACCCTTGATAAGCCAGTAACTGTTTTTCTTGCTCGTTAATAGGTAAACGTACTTCTCCATTGCCAGTAGCATAAGCTTGAGCCACTGGGCTTGATGTATTGCCATTGACAACAGTTCCCAAATCTATGCTCCGACTCAGTAAAAACCCAGAGTAGGGAGCCTTAAAAACAGTATCTTCTAAATCGCCCTTAGCTGAATTAACGGTTGCTTCCCTATCTGAACGAACTTTGGGAATACCATTATTATAATTACAATCCCAACGAATAATTTTACCATCCAGTGAGCTCACACCTGGCTCTATGAACGATACGATTTGGGTATCGATTGAATCCAAAACCCTACCATTTGTTGTTCTGACTTCTTCGATGGTGCTTTGGAAGTTTGGTGTCATCACTATGACACTTGGTGAGTATGAACCATCCGTGTCGTAGGTATGGGAGGCGTTAGGTTCTGCAGAAGCCTCTTGTTTATGACCACATCCAAACTCCCAATAGAATTGAACAGCATTTATATTTGGATTAAAAATATCACCATCTTTTGTTTTCAATTGAAAATCTACAACCCTCGTACCTGGTGTTTTTATAATTTCAATATATAATTCAGGTATGGGCTGTTCCACATCAAAGGATGAATTTTCACTCACATCAGGTTGAGATGTATAATCTACGACATAAGCATCTTTTACTACAAGTTTACCTCTTCTCATGGTCTGAGTAAAGCCACCATCAACACTTTCAATTCTTGAATTAAATTCAACCCTA
>CAXFLH010000146.1:0-1832 GCA_964003875.1 uncultured Flavobacteriales bacterium
AATGATAAAACAGTTGAAGGCATAAAAATCAATGATAAAAATGCTTTCTCTGTTCAATATCACCCTGAGTCGTCTCCTGGTCCACACGATTCAAGATATTTATTTGACCACTTTATTAACCTTATACAAGAACACAAAAAGTAATGAGTAGAATAGTTGCAATACATGCAAGACAAATTTTAGATTCAAGAGGTAACCCTACTGTTGAAGCAGATGTAATCACGGAGAATGGAATAACAGGAAGAGCTGCAGTACCGTCAGGAGCATCCACCGGAAAGCACGAAGCGGTTGAATTAAGAGATGGTGATAAAGGTGTTTATGTAGGCAAAGGTGTTTTAAAAGCAGTACACAATGTAAATACTGCAATTGCTGACGAACTAAAAGGTATGTACGTCAGTGATCAGGCTTCTATTGATTCAGCTATGATTCGTTTAGATGGTACTGAAAACAAAGCAAATTTAGGTGCTAATGCCATGTTAGCTGTATCTATGGCAGTAGCAAAAGCAGCAGCTCAAGAGAATGGACAGCTACTATTCAATTATATAGGAGGAATGAATGCACGTACACTTCCTATTCCTATGATGAATATTTTGAATGGTGGTTCGCATGCTGATAATAGTATCGATTTCCAAGAGTTTATGGTTATGCCAGTAGGGGCTAATTCTTTTAGTGAAGCTTTAAGAATGGGGACAGAAGTTTTTCATAACTTAAAGGAAGTATTGAAGTCAAAAGGATTTTCTACAAATGTTGGCGATGAGGGTGGTTTTGCGCCAAATTTAGGTTCTAATGTTGAGGCTGTAGAAACAGTTCTACAAGCGATTGAAAAAGCAGGTTACAAGCCAGGTGATGATATGTATATAGCTATGGATGCAGCTGCTTCAGAATTTTATAATGCTGAAGAAAATGTTTACCATTTTCACCAATCGACGGGTGATAAATTAACACCATCAGAAATGGTTGGCTATTGGAAAGAATGGTCTGAAAAATATCCTATTCTATCAATAGAAGATGGTTTGGATGAAAACGATTGGGATGGTTGGAAACAGCTAACAAATACCATTGGAGATAAAGTACAATTAGTAGGAGATGATTTATTTGTTACAAATGTTAAACGTCTATCTAAAGGTATTGACTCTGGAGTAGCAAACTCTATTTTAGTAAAAGTAAATCAAATTGGTACTTTAACTGAGACAATGGAAGCAGTAGAAATGGCTCAAATGAACTCATACACTTCAGTAATGAGCCACCGTTCAGGTGAAACAGAAGACACTACTATTGCAGATTTATCAGTAGCATTAAGTACTGGGCAAATTAAAACTGGTTCTGCTTCTCGTTCGGATAGAATGGCTAAGTACAATCAGTTACTTAGAATTGAAGAAGTATTAGGTGACGAAGCGAAATATTTGGGAAAATCATTTAAGTTTTTAAAATAAAAAATATGTCAGACAAAGCTGAATTACATTACAACGGGAATGTGTATCAACTCCCAATAGTAGAAGGTACACAAAAAGAAAAAGCCTTAGATATTAGCCGTCTAAGAGGTGAATCAGGACTTATAACTTTAGATAAAGGGTTTAAAAATACTGGTTCTACTGAAAGTGCTATCACTTTTCTTAATGGTGAAGAAGGCGTATTAAAATACCGTGGTTATTCTATTGAAGAACTAGCCGATAAATCAAGCTTTGTTGAGGTGTCTTATCTTTTAATTTACGGCGAGTTGCCGACTACTGAACAGCTTAAGTCTTTTCAAGAAGAGATTACTAACCATACCTTAGTACACGAAGATGTAAAATCTATTTTAGATGGTTTTCCTTCTAATGCACATCCAATGG